>DEZY01000004.1:1524-7326 GCA_002365735.1 Actinobacteria bacterium UBA3120 | reverse complement strand
ATTTGCTGGGTACCGCTTTTGGTGGGGCGCATTCACGTTCGGCTGTGGGTGTTGCCCAACTTCCGCTGGGAGCCCCGGTCGAAATTGACATGATTGTTGAGTTCAAGTAGCACGTGGAGTTAATGCCACTGGCCGAACGCACTGAATCCGTTGCATGTGGTGACGGCCGATGGAGCATTCCGGTGGCAGAGCCGGCAGCCACGGTTGTGATAGCGCGACCTGCAGAGGTGGGCTTTGAAGTGCTACTCATGCAGCGCAGTGCCACCATGGCTTTTGCGCCACGCATGGCGGTATTCCCGGGGGGTCGGGTGGACCCCAAAGACCATGAATTCCCAGATCCCTTCCTTGCGTGCGCTATTCGTGAGGTGGGTGAAGAGGTCGATCTTGAGCTGAGTGGGCTCATCGCACTTGACCATTGGATCACTCCAGAAGTTGAACCAATGCGCTACGACGTCCATTTCTATCTCGCAATTGTTGAACAACACATTGAGGGCAACTTGGTGACCACAGAGGCCGACACATTGCTGTGGCTTACCCCCGCACAGGCGCATACGCGATCAATTGACGGTTTGCTGTCCATGCTTCGCCCAACCCAAATTGCCCTCGCCGAATTGAATCTGAGCAAAGACGTTGATCAGTTGCGGCAGTTTGCCATCGAGCGCGATATTTCACCTAGACTTCCCCGGCCTGTATTGGAAACTTCTGGTGAGATTCGCTGGGACTTAGTGAACGCATACACGGGTGAGGTGCTCGCGGTCAATGTTGGCCGGGCAAAGCAAGAAACAACGGGAAGCAATGAATAGCCAACAAGCGTGGACGGGTGGGTTGATCGCAGCTGACGTTCGCTGTGTACTCGCACCGAATCCTTCCCCGTGGACGTTGGAAGGGACAAATACTTTTCTCATCGGTGAAGTTGGCGGCAGGGCGGTAGTTGTTGATCCGGGACCAGCAGAAGCGTCACATCTGGAACGAGTCTCGCAATTAGCGCAGGGGCCAATTGCCGCAATTGTGCTCACCCATGCACACATTGATCATTCCGAGGGAGCCCCGGATCTATCTGAACTTGTCGGGGCGCCGGTGATTTCAAGTCGGGAAATTGACGGCTTGGATCTGGGGAGTGTGGAGTTGCGCATGCATCGCACCCCAGGCCACAGTTCTGACAGCATCAGCATCACGGCGAGTTCGCCAACTGGTCGGTACCTACTCAGTGGGGACACTATTTTAGGTCGTGGCACGACACTGGTCGCCCATCCAGACGGCATCCTCAGCGAATACTTTGACTCACTTCGATTACTGCGCGATCACTGCAATGAGCAGGGGATAAATACCCTGTTACCGGGGCACGGACCTGTTTCTGATACACCGGTCGCCCTGATCGATTTTTATGAAAAACATCGGCTCGAACGATTGGGACAGATTCGTGAGGCAATGAAGTCAGGAAACACCTCGATTGAGGCCATTACGAATGTTGTTTACTCAGATGTGAATCCGCAGGTTCGGCTTGCGGCCGAATTAACGGTTGCGGCTCAACTTCATTATTTGCACAATGAACCGCGAGGTTAGTGGGCGCGTTTACCGAGCCGGTCAACATCGAGGATCAGCACCTGGCGCGATTCCAAAGTAATCCACCCACGTTGAGCGAAATCAGCAAGAGCTTTATTGACTGTCTCACGAGAGGCGCCAACAAGTTGCGCTAACTCCTCCTGGGTCAAGTCGTGGGTGACTAGAAGGCCATTAGGTGTCAGGGTTCCAAACTTCTCACCCAGTTCCATAAGGGCTTTTGCGACACGTCCAGGAACGTCACTAAATACGAGGTCCGCCATGGCTTCATTGGTGCGTCGAAGTCTGCGGGCGAGTGCTTGTAGAAGAGAGGCGGCGACTTCTGGCCTACCGGCAAGCCACGGCATCAGTTGTGCGTTAGACAAACGCAGAGCCTGGGTTTCAGTGAGCGCTTTTGCAGTTGAGGTGCGGGGACCCGGATCAAAAAGACTCAGTTCGCCGAACATTTCTCCTGGGCCGAGAACTGCCATGAGTGACTCGCGCCCATCCGTTGACGCATGACCGAGCTTTATTTTTCCCTCAAGGATCAGGAACAGGTCGTTTCCTGGTTCACCTTCGTAGAAGAGCACTTCGCCTTTGAGGACCACTTGTTCGGTGAGTAATTCCCGTAAAGCTGACGCGCCCTCTAGGTCGAGGGAGGCAAATAGTGGTGTTTGGTGCAGGACCTGGTCCATGGGCACACCTTTCACCAAAAATTGTGAGTAAACAGAAGTATATACCTCCGCTGTCCCCACCGTATTGGATGCAGTGCGACGGTGGGAGAGGTCGGGGGGTTTGATCCGCCCTGATGGGACTTAATCTAGGGGGGTGCCTCCCCCCAAGAAGACCCCCCAAATGCCCGGTGCCGCGCAGGTCAAGAACGCTCGGTGGATTTTCAGGGAATTGGCCACGACCTATCCGGATGCCGGACCGGAACTTGATTTCACCTCGCCGCTGGAACTTCTGGTCGCCACTATTCTCAGCGCCCAGTGCACGGACCGAAGAGTGAATGCCGTGACCCCAATACTTTTTGCTAAATACCCGGACGCTGAAGCTTATGCTGTGGCGCACCAAGAGGAGCTCGAGGAAATAATTCGCCCGACCGGCTTTTATCGAAATAAGGCGACCACGATCGTCGGGATGGGTGCCACACTGGCCGCGGATTTTGGTGGAGTTGTCCCCAGGACGGTCGAGGAACTAGTCACCATCCCGGGAGTGGGTCGCAAAACTGCATTCGTCGTAATGGGAAATGCTTTTGGTCTGCCAGGAATCACGATTGATACCCACTTTGGCCGGTTAGCCCGCAGATTCGGATGGACGGTCAATACTGATCCGGTTAAAATTGAGCGCGATATTGAGCAACTTTTCCCCGCCAAAGACTGGACCCAGCTCTCGCACCTTGTCCTGTGGCATGGGCGCCGGGTGTGTCATGCGCGCAAACCCGCGTGTGGTGCTTGTGCAGTCGCAAAAAAGTGTCCTGCGTTTGGTGAGGGCCCAACAGATTTCGTTGAAGCGGAAAAGTTAGTCAAGTCCCAAGGTCGAGCATGAAACTTGCCAAAACTTTAAATGTAGCGGTGGTCCTGATCTGCGGAGGAATGTTGCTCAGCGCTTGTGCAAGTACTGAGACGGCAGGGGAACTGATTAGTCAATCAAGTGCTGACCCAGATGGTAGTGAGGTGAGCAAAGGGGATCTCGAACGAGATTCGGGACTTCTTGCACTCATGCGGGAAGTAAATTTGGATCCGTGCCCGACCCAAGCGCCGAATCCCGATACCGCAAATCCAGGACTGCCAGACCAGGTGTTTGATTGCCTGGGCGATACCTCACAAATTTCACTTGCCAAAGTTCGTGGAAGGCCCATGGTGATTAACGTCTGGGCATCATGGTGCCCACCATGCATCAGCGAACTACCTTTGTTGGAAAAGGTGTCGCAAGAATTTAGAACTCAGGTGGACTTCATTGGTATCAATCTTGAAGACGATCCAACGAAGGCACTTCAACTGATGCAAGACTTTGATATCAAATACCCATCGATCTTTGACCCAGCCGGGGATACTCGCGCACCGCTGACCATTCTGGGTCCACCAGTTACTTACTTCGTCACCTCCGGTGGAATGATCGCTGGTCGTTGGGATGGAGCGATCCCCGATCAGGAGACCTTCGACACTTTACTGAAACAGTTTTTAGGGGTTACTTCGTGAACTGGCTCACCCAAGGGGAGGTTTTCCCGGACGCACTCACGGGCTTGCCGCGCTGGCTCGAGCCGGTCGCTCAGGCAGCCGATGGCGTTAAGGCCAAGGATTTAACGCAATTTGTTCCCACGCAGGGGAGGGGAACCCATTCAGCGGTTCTCGTTCTTTTTGGCGAGTATGAAGACATTTTGATCATTGAACGAGCCACCGACAGTAGTTTGCACAGCGGTCAGCCGGCCTTTCCTGGTGGACGGGTTGAAGACTTTGATCAATCCGCCTCGGAAGCTGCATTGCGTGAAGCCCACGAAGAGACCGGGGTGGACCCCGGTGGCGTAACCGTATTTGCCCAGTTACCCGACCTGTGGATTCCAGTGAGTGATTACGTAGTGTCACCTGTTCTTGGCTGGTGGCATGAATCAGGCAAAGTTGGCCCACGTGATGCCCGAGAGGTTGCCAGCGTCCACCGAATCCCGATCGCTGATTTTGTCAATCCCAATAATCGGGTTCGGATCCGTCACCCGTCCGGTTACATGGGCGACGCTTTTGAAGTCAACAATCTCCTAGTGTGGGGATTCACGGGTGGGCTGCTGTCCACTTTGTTTGAACTATCGGGTTGGAGCGTCCCTTGGGATCGCGATCGGGTGAAGGAACTATGACAAACCGGGTCAGAGAATGAACACCGTGGATTGGATTTTAGTCGGAGCCTTGGCAATTTTTGCTTGGGCCGGTTGGCGTCAAGGCTTTGTAGCAGGCGTGCTGAGTTTTGCTGGGTTCCTGGGTGGAGGGATTGCCGCCCTTATATGGATGCCGAGTCTGATCAAATCCTTTGTCTCGGATGAGACGTTGTCCGTGATTGTTCTTGGCATTTCAGTGCTTGCTAGTGCGATTCTTGGGCAAATCCTGTTGTCAATTGTGGGCCGACGTCTGCGCGGTCACCTAACCTGGCGGCCGGTAAAATTCGTTGACTCATTTGCCGGGTCCGCCCTTAACGTGCTGGCTTTTGCACTAGTGGGTTGGGTTATTGCCAGCGTGTTGGTGTTTCTGCCTGGGAACTCAATCGCTGGCCAGGTGTCACAATCGCAAGTCCTCGAAACCCTTGATGCACTTGTCCCCAATCAAGCGCGCATTATTTTTGCAAATGTCAGCACCCTCGTTGGGCAGACCGGAATACCTCGAATCGTTTCCAGCTTTGGTCAAGATCAGGGAACTAATGTGGTTGATCCTGATCCAGGAATTGCCACAGACGTACTTCCCGCCATCGAGACTTTTACGGTCCGGCTGACCGGTGACGCCCAAGAATGTAAGCAGAGTGTTTCTGGTTCTGGGTTCTATTTCGCGACTGGCCGGGTGTTGACAAATGCGCATGTGGTTGCAGGAGTGCAGGACCTACAGGTTCGTCTTGCAGGTGTGGACAAATCACTTAGTGGTCAAGTCATCTACTTTGATCCGGAAAAAGATGTGGCCGTAATTGCTACCGACGATCCTGGAACGAGGGCTGCGTTATTTGCAAAAGGGGCGGGAGAAGTTGGTGAAAACGTCGCAGTCGCAGGGTTTCCTGGCGGAGGAGACCTCACGATAGCTCCCGCTCGAATCAGCTCAATCTTGAGTGCACGTGGTGAAAATATTTACGGCGATATGGGGGTTAAACGCGAGGTGTATTCGTTTCGATCAAAGGTGATGCCAGGTAACAGCGGTGGGCCATTAGTGAATGGCAACGGTCGAGTTCTGGGACTCGTATTCGGTTCGAACACAGATTCCGATGTCGGATACGCGCTCATTAATACCGAATTGCAAGACGCGATTGGCTTTGCGAGCTCGTGGAAGCCGGCGGCAGGAGCTGTAGATACCGGGAGTTGCCAGTTGCGCGAGTGAGTTTTGGCTGGGGGATCCGTAGTTATATGTATCTGGAATCTGTGCTGCGCCCGGATCGATTCCGCTTAGGTCTACGCCGGGCGGGGGTGTGGCTGTAGTGTGGCGAAGTGAGAAGTCGCAATGGTTACATGCTTTCGGGGGGCCTTGCGGTACGTGGATATGACTGGTGGTGGCATTCGCTTACGGCTCACCACGAGAT
>DEZY01000004.1:808-1313 GCA_002365735.1 Actinobacteria bacterium UBA3120 | reverse complement strand
ACCCGTCCTTGGGCGGTGACGAGCCGGTCCTTGGTCAGACACCAGCCAATAGAGCTAGTGGGAGACGCCCCTCTTATGCGATGGTGAACGCGGGCGCCTGGGGCAATAGTCCACGTCAAATCCACAATTACTATGGAATCAATGAGTCGTCATTCAACCGTGAACGACTCGATGTGCGAATTGGTGACTCGATCGCGACCGAGACCGCCCTTTCGGGTCGGGCGTTCGCCACAGAGGAAGATATCGGCGCGCATCCGGAATGGATGTCGGATGCAGGAGACATCGAGTGGGACCTCACTGCCAGAAAGATTCTCACCTATGACTTGGGATTCGCGGCAAGTTGGCCGTTCCGGTGGTCACGGGCATTTCAAATGTTTTGGCACGTTCAGGGGATCAAAACCGATTACACCGGAACTATCACACTTGACGGTGAGCGATACGTGGTCGAGCCGAGCACCAGCGCCGGCTATCAGGACAAGAACTGGGGGGAGGATTTCACTAACCC
>DEZY01000004.1:0-700 GCA_002365735.1 Actinobacteria bacterium UBA3120 | reverse complement strand
TATGGTTGAACTGTGCAAATTTCACTCGGGTCGGCAGTAGCGACCCACTCCCTACGACCTGTCTGGATGTCGGCGGTGGCACTCCGATCGTGTTCGGGCGCCGGTTGCGTCGCAAGCTCATCATTGGCTTTTTCCTCGAAGGAAAACTTTTCGATTTCAATTTTTCTAAGTTCTGGACTCGCCCGGGCCAAAGGTTCGAGTGTCGTACAGAGGGCGACTTTGTTACGTGGAACATTCAAGCGTGGACTCGCAAAGCCCGAATCGAGATCCAATTCGCTTGTCCCAAGGACGAGATGCTTTTTATGAATTACGAAAATCCAAACGGTGAGCGCAACCACCGCCAGCTCTGGAATGGTGGAAACGCGCGTGGCACGGTGCGGATATTCTCGCGCAACGGGCCTCATGAGAGGTTGGTGGGAGAATTCATTGGGACTCACGGCGGTTGCGAGTATGGCGAGTACCGATAAGAAGTGGGCACAGGTCCAGGCCTCGATTGTTGAGGCGCCTACAACGGCCTGCTCAACCCGTGTTATCTGAGAGGGCAAAAGCGATCCCGTGTTGGCGGGCGAGGTTTCACGTGTCGCAGCATGCGTCACTTACGCCAATAGGTGGGCTACAAAAGGGCACACCGGGTCGTCTTAATTACAAGCGGTGAAGCGAAGCCACGCGCCATTAAACAACAAGGGTCGCCCCGACTTTG
>DEZY01000160.1 GCA_002365735.1 Actinobacteria bacterium UBA3120 | reverse complement strand
CTGACATAATGTTCATTATCGGTCTAGTTCGTCTTCCCGGTGGTCGAACTACCCGGATTATTCAACAGAAGCGGCAGAAAAAAGAATCCCAGCGGCCCATAGCTTGAAATCGTAGGCGAAAATAGGGAGACCACCCCGATCGACAGGAAATACGTGACATATATCCAGCCGCGATACTTCGTTCGCCAGGTGTCGTAAGTGGGTTGCTCAGACTCGTAAAGTTCCGGGTTTTTGCGTGCGTGGCGGACGATAAGCGTGGTGTTGAGGCTGATTAGCGCCATTGATCCCCAGTAGAGCATGCCCGAACCACCGAGGTCTCCCCCAGCACCGGCCCAGCCAGCCTCGGAATCGCCGTACAGCGCACTGGTAACGGGAAGAAAAGCAATAATGGAGAGCCACGAAGTATTGAGCCAAAAGATTGGGCCGTCATAACCGCGAAGTTCATTCATGACCCGGTTGTGTGTGAGCCACATAACCGAGACAACGAAGAAAGTGAAGAAAAAGGTGATGATCTCTCCACGGTGGTCACCTAGCACTTCCCACACGGTGGCCTCGCCACGCTCAATACTCAGTCCGGCGATCGGAAGAACGAGGACGGTAATCGCAACAGCCACGATCGCATCAGAAAAGTTGATTAATCGGTCAAATGACCGCCCGTCTTTGATTTCACCCGTTGCCATGTCCCCAGCGTAGTTGTTTCCGGGTTAGAGTTTGGTTATGAGCGAACCCTCCCCTGATTTTGATAAATTACTGGATCCATCCCTGTTGGCAGATGCGCCCAAGGAGGCGAGTGCCCAGGAGCGAATCGCGAGGGCATCTCGAATTGCTCAAGGCAATGAAAGATTGAAACGTCAGGGTGAAATCTCCGACGGGGTCGGGAAACCGAAATTCGGACGCGTGCGAAAAAACGCACCGTGGATCGCCATCGGCATTGTGAGTGGAATCACAATCGTCTTGCTGGCCCTCGTGGCGCGCTAGTAATTCATCGATTCTGTCCCAATCAGGGAACCTAAGCCCAGTTTTCCTCGTCTGAAGACCAACGAGCCAAGAGTTGGATCGGTAGGGCAAGGAAGGGGCAGATCATGATTGAGACCTCTATGCGTGGGACTCGTCTTGGGGCATTGAGCCTAGAACGTGAAGACACGGTTCCCCCTGCGGAGCGTGTTGCCGTCAAGTATGTCTGTTCCCTCGGACACGAGTCCCTCATTCCGATCTCAATTGAGGCGGAAGAGATTCCCACCGAATGGGACTGCCGCTGCGGTGGCGTGGCGATGCGACCAAATTTTGAACCTGGCCCCAAGGCTCCAATTCGCTACGTGCGATCGCATTGGGACATGTTGCTTGAGCGACGCACTCTTAAAGAACTGAAGGCGCTCTATGATGAGCGAGTTGCGTTACTGCACGAAGGGGCGCTACCTCGTTCGGCCTAATGTTTATTGTGAATTAATCCGCTGAGTTGCTTAGCGTTGAATGCGCGGAGGTCCTTCGGGGCCTCCGTTTTCAGGTTGATCAGGGTCCTCTTCATCGATCACAACGCCCCGAATCACGTCACCGTCAACATAGGAAGCAAACTGACTTCCGGTGAAGCCAGTGTTGCCAAAGCCCGGCATGCGCACCATGCGGAGCCCTATCCACGATCCGAAAGCATGAACCGCCCGGTTTCCGATTGGCGGAATCAGCAGGATCGCGCCGAGCAGGTCAGTGGCGAATCCTGGAATCATGATCAGCACACCTGAGCCACACATTAGCGCTGCCGAGCGTGCCACTTGCGGTTTGTTCTTGTCGGCTGTGGCAGCGATTAGGGACGCTTTCCCGGCGGCATTTCGCATCAGTGCGGCACCGATGGGGAAACCTGCAATGATCAGAAAAATCGCGATTGCCCAACCGGTGATACTGGCAATCCACCACAACAACAAGATTTCGACCAGTGGGTAACCAAAAAGAATCAATCTTCCCCTGATTTTCATTTGCCAGACTCTCTACCCTTTGTCAACAATCCCCTTGCTTTATGCACGCGGCGGTCAAGCCCCCACATGGTTACTCGCCAGAGCGCTTCAACGACAATTTTCCGGCTCATTTTACTAGTTCCCACTTCTCGCTCAACGAAAGTAATGGGAACTTCAGTAACCACCAATCCGCGCTGCATGGCACGCCAAGCAAGATCAACCTGGAAGCAATAACCCTGGGATGCGACTTCGTGGAGGTCGAGGGCGCGCAATGCCTTCGCCGTGAACACCCGGTATCCACCTGTGGCATCTTCAATATTGATTCCGAGCATAACCTTTGTGTAATAGTTCCCACCCTTAGACAGCAACTGACGATTCCTAGACCAATTTTCAGTGCCACCCCCGTCGACCCAACGAGAGCCAAGGACAAGGTCGGAGTATTCCAAGGCCGCGAGCAATGAGGGAAGTTGCTCAGGTTGATGTGAGCCGTCTGCATCCATTTCGACTAGAACATCAAACCCCTGTTGCAGACCCCAAGCAAACCCAGCGAGGTAAGCAGCGCCCAGCCCGCCCTTACCCATTCGATGCATAACGTGAATTTCCGCGTGCTCGCTCGCCCACTCATCCGCGACCTTGCCGGTCCCATCTGGCGAGTTGTCGTCCACGATCAACATCTCGGCGGCCGGAACACTGCCCTGAACGCGTGCCAGGATTTTGGGCAGCGCATCTAGTTCGTTATACGTCGGAATAATGACCAAGATTCGGCCAAGTGCAGGATTCACCGGCTCCGGAAGTGCGCTCACTCGATTACCCTAACTGCTTCGCCTACGTCGTTCACGGATCGGGATAAACACCAGAACTCCGACAACCAATGCGCACAGCAGCAACTCGACGTAGGGACCGAATCGTGCCGCCGGCGTCAGATTCGAGTGTGGTAACACCTCCACAACAAATGATCCCACCTCGCCGTCTTCAATAATCGGATCGACACTGCCATCAGGTGTGATGCGCGCGCTGATACCGGTGGTTGCAGCAACCACAACCGTGCGATCGTTTTCAATTGCTCGCAGCCGCTCAATCTGCAACTGCTGTTGCGGAAGGGCTGTACCCGCATACGTTGCATTGTTCGTTTGAACCACCAACAGCTGCGCGCCCTCGTTGATCACTCGATTCACGACTGGATCCACGGCGACTTCAAAACAAATCAAATCACCCAGGGTTACTCCATTAACGGTGAATATTCCTGGTTCGGTGCCATGAGCGAAATCTCTGGGAACCCGCTCATAGCGCGAAATCAGCTGAGTCAAAATACTCCGAAAGGGAATAAATTCGCCAAATGGCACCGGCGCGTTCTTGATATAGGTGTCACCGGGACCAGTAATTGGATCCCAGAGGATCCCCATGTTGTACACCTCGTTCTGCGGATCAGTCTTAGACTCGACCACTGCACCCACAAGGATAGGTACACCAATTGCCTTCGCCGCCTGATCAATCAACGCCGCCGCATCCGCTTCAACGAAGGGATCAAGGTCTGAGGAGTTCTCCGGCCAAATCACTATCTCTGGCTGGGGTTCCTCTCCGCGCTGCACCTTCTGGGCAAGCTCGATGGTCTGCTTTACGTGATTGTCAAGAACTGCCCGCCGCACATCCATCGCACCCATGCCGGTCTGGGGAGTTCCGCCTTGCACCACACCGATTGCAATTGTTGAATCAGGCCCGTTCGCACCCGTCAAACTTGATGTAATGCTCAGAGTAATCGGAATGAGAAAACAGGCAACAATAAAAAGTACGAGTGTGGCCTTGGCCCGCATCGACGCCATAAAGAAAATGGCCACGCAGGCTACGGCAATTGCGACCACCACGAAACTCAACCACGGGATTCCACCGATCCGTGACCAGAAGGCAAGGGGTGAGTCCGCCTGACTAAATGCCAATCGAGCCCACGGATACCCACCGAATGGATACCGCCCACGGAGGAACTCTTCTAGGACCCAGACTGAACTGATCGCCAAGAGGCCGATCGGCCAAGGAATCGCCTTTCGAGTAATCGCCCTGGAAATGATCGAAATCACGGTTCCGATAGCACCGATCCAAATGGCCAAGTAGAACGACAGAATCCATGTTGCGTCCACGCCCACCACCGTGAGCCACGTGTGTTGCGCGAGAAATGCTGCGAACCCATAAAGGAAACCAGTTATTGCACCTAGTTTCTTCGTCTGATTCCACGCCAAGGCCGAAAAGATCGCAACCGAAATCGGTGCCCACCACCATTGGCCCGGTGTCGGGTACGCCAAGGCAAGTAGCCAACCCGACAGCACAGCCAAAAGAAGACGCACCGCGGTGCCCATCACATTATTGGGCATAGGTACTGATCCGATCTGCGAAATCTTCGCCCGTGTAAGAAACCATGCCATTTACGATCGTACACACACTCACCGGAATCTCGGGTTCACGTGAACTGCCCAGATCAGGTAACACCGCAATTGCCGACCCAGATTGTGCACCCTGCTGAGCCGATCGTGAACCTGGCAACTCACCTTCACTTTCCGGGACATGCCAGATGGCTAAATGCGCGGGCGCTCCCACCTCGATCACGCCATAGGAATCAAATTGTGCTCCGAGTGCTCGCCAGCCTGCACGGGTGTGCGCCGCGAATGCCGCACTTGCGCTGATGCGTTCCTGTGGGTTGTGGTGGTTCATCGCCGCATGTACGGCACGCCACGGCGTGTTGGGCGTCACCGGGGAATCTGATGAAAAGCAGACAGCAGCGTCATTGGCCTGCAGGCTCCCCCATCGATTCATGTGGTGGGCACGCCTACCAAGGCGAGATTCATACATCCCACCCGGACTCCCCCACCATGCATCAAAAAGCGGTTGCATGCTGGCGGTCATGCCCAGTGCGCCTAGTTCCGTAATCCCTGATTCAGAAAGCATCTCAGCATGTTCGAGTCGGTGTCGAAGACTGTGAAACTCCAGATCCGGTGTTGGCCCGGCGGCCAGTCGCGCGCCCCTCAGGGCAATTTCACAGGCTTGGTCACCGATTACATGAAAGCCGCCCTGGATCCCGGCCTTGGTACACGCTTTCAGGTGGTCTGCGACCTGTTCAGCCGTGAGGTAGCCGGCGCCTGTGGTCTGTGGTTCATCAGAGTAAGCCTCGTGCAGAAAAGCGGTGTGTGAACCAAGCGCACCATCAATGAACAGGTCTCCTGCTGCACCAATTGCTTTTAATTCGCGCACAATATTGAGGCTTTCCTCGCTGAGCAGTTCGCCCCAGTAAATCGCCACTTGCGGGAACTTGGATCCGGATGACAACTGCTGCAAGGACAAGGCATCAGAGTAGCTACTGATGTGTGGACCTGCCATCTCGTGTACGCCGACGATCCCCTGACTCAGCACATGATCCAAAAACAATTCTTGTGCCGTACTACGTTGTGAATGAGTGATGGATCCCAGGGCAAATTTGCGTAATGCACCGTGGGCTAATTGGGTAACAACGCCTTCTCCGTAGCCTGCCAAAAATTTGACCTCGGGGAATTGGGCGATCAATGAGTTGGAGACCAATGCTGAGTGAACATCGATCCGACTCAGATAGACGACACTGCCCCAGGTGGCTCGATCGATTTCTGCCCTAGTGGGAAGTTCCGGGTCCATCCAATTGCTCTGATCCCAACCGTGACCCAGAATCGTGGCGCCATTGACATGTTTTGCGTAGTCCGAAAGTAAGTCAAGGAATTCCTTTTTGTGTGTGACTTGCGTGAGATCTAACCCGCCGAGCATGATTCCGGTGCTTGTCGCATGGACGTGGGCGTCGACGAAACCTGGCGCGACAAAATGTCCCCCCGCATCAATGACAGTGTGAGCTAGACCCTCAAGAGCCCGAGCTGCCTCGTGGTCCCCGATCCACACGATCTCTGCGCCATCAATAAGAAGGGCTGTGGCATGAGGACTGCTGTGCGAATAGATCACTGCGTGTGTAATCAGGGTGAGTTGAGACATTAATCCACATGCTTTGACAAGGCCCGAGAAATCACCACTCGTTGAATCTGACTAGTTCCTTCAACAATTTGGAGAACCTTCGCCTCACGCATGTAGCGCTCCACGGGATAGTCCTTCGTGTACCCGTTCGCGCCAAAAATTTGCACTGCGTCTGTGGTGACTTTCATGGCTGCATCAGATGCGGCCAACTTAGAAATAGCCGCTAGCGAACCGTAATCAAAGTTGTGGTCGAGCCGCTGGGCTGCATCAAGATAGGTGCTGCGAGCCGTCGCAATGGCCGTTGCCATGTCCGCCAGCATGAAAGCAACACCTTGGAACTGATCAATAGTGTGACCAAATTGCTCTCGATCACCCGAGTAGGTGAGCGCGGCATCTAATGCTGCCTGGGCTAGGCCCACTGAACCGGCCGCAATACCAAGCCGGCCGACGTCCAGGCTGGCAAGTGCGATGGGGAATCCTTGACCTTCTTGGCCAATCAGATGTTCACTGGTAAGCACGACGTCCTTGAGGTGAACTAGTCCCGTGGGTGACGCGTTTCCGCCCATCTTGTGCTCAGGTGGTCCGAACTCAAGCCCTGGCGTGTCAGCAGGAACAAAAAAGCACGATATTCCACGCGTTTTCTCATTTCCCGTACGCACCATGACCGTGTAGAAATCCGCTATTCCGGCATGCGTAATCCATGCCTTTGTTCCATTGATTCGGTAAGTGTCACCCTCTTTAACGGCCCGAGTGGTCATTGCTGCAGCGTCGGACCCGGAGTCGGGTTCACTCAAACAATACGCACCTAGCGTCGTGCCGCTAAGGATCGTGTCCTGCCAGCGTTCCTTTTGCCCCGCAGTCCCAAATTTGATCAGCGGGGCGCAGGCCAAGTGGTGGACACTCATGCTCATGCCCACGGTAAGCCAGGCGCGCGATATTTCTTCTAGGACTTGGAGCGAGACGGTGTACGGGACTTTTGCATCTTGATCTTTCAAGATAATCTCGGAGTACGGCAATGTGAGCAGTCCCAATGCTCCGAGCTCCCGGATTAGCGCACGCGGGAATTCCTCCCGTTCTTCGCAGTCGGCAGCGACCGGTGCAAGCTGCTCGTGGGCAAAGTCCTGCGTCAAGGTCAGCAAATCGGAGTCCCGCTGGGTCGATACGAGCCGGGAGACGCTAGTTCCGGTCCAATTCAACATGTACTAGCTCCCGATAATTACAAGATCACGGGTTTGCTTGTTTACCGACTCGGGGCCATCTGGGGTGCAGATCACTATGTCTTCGATCCTCGCGCCGTGAACACCTTCGATGTAGAAACCCGGCTCGATACTGAAAATCATATTGTTCTGGATCACGGTTTGATTATTTTCACCCAGATACGGTTCCTCGTGCGTCTCCAATCCGATCCCATGACCGGTTCGGTGAATGAAATACTCCCCGAGACCATGTTTCGCCAGTTCGTTGCGTCCCGCTGCATCAATATCGTGACTCACCGCGCCATGGGCTACGGCGTGCGTGGAGAGTTCCTGTGCCATTTGCAAGATCGAATAGCGCTGTCTGAATTGCTCCCCCGGGTCGCCCATCGAGTAAGTCCGAGTGCAGTCGCTGCAGTAGCCACTGGGCATCGTCCCACCAATATCGACTACTACCGGCTCCCCCGATTGGATGACTCGGTCACTGAGTTCATGGTGGGGACTCGCCCCGTTGGGGCCGGAGGCAACAATCACGAAATCAACACGGGAATGTCCTTCGGACAAAATCAGGTCCGCAATATCTTTGCCGACTTCCTCTTCGGTACGTCCAACGCGCAGGACGTTCGGGATTTGAGCGTGTACCCGGTCAATTGCTGCAGCTGCAACCCGCAGGAAGTTCAACTCGGTGGGGGTTTTGATAATACGGATCGCACTAATGATGGGTGCTGCTAATTCAATTGTGGCACCCGGAAAATTCTCTGAAATTTTAAGAACTCGTTCAGCCCACATGTGGTTGTCGACGGCAACTCTTCCTCCGTCAAACCCAGATCTTTGCCCAATGATCTCGTATGGGTTCGCACTTTCGCCCCAACCGACTACTTCCCAGCCCAGATCACCAAATGGACTCGCCATCGCCGTTGATACCTCCAAGCGGGGTACGAGCAAAAAAGGTTCTGCGTGGGGTCGAATCACCAAGGCGGTGATGCGCTCGAGCGGGATCGCGTTGTAGCCGATCAAGTAGCGTAGATCCGCCCCTGGAGTGACGAGCATGAGCTCGAGGCCGAGTTCTTGCATGTGTACTTGCGCTTGGGTTATTCGCTCCGTGTAGTCCGATGTCGCAGGCATGTAGTACAGATTAGCCCGGATGCCATACTTTCGCCGTGAGTGGACCACTTTTGATTCTTGATACCGCGACCCTGTATTACCGAGCGTTCTATGCGCTGCCGCAGAAGATGACGGCACCTGATGGCAGTCCCCACAATGCAGTGCGTGGCTTCTTGGCCATGCTGACCAAACTGATTGTGATCCACCGACCCAGCGGGCTTGTTGCCGCCTGGGACAACGACTGGCGACCGCAATGGCGGGTGGAACTGTTGCCCAGCTACAAAACCCACCGGGTTGAGTCGGATCAGGGTGGAGAAGATGCCCCGGACACGCTGCCTCCACAAATAGAAGCCATCGCCGAGATTCTGGACGCTTTCGGCATCGCCAGAGCCGGAGTCGACGGTTTTGAAGCCGACGATGTCATTGCTTCGCTGACGCAACAATCTGGAGCGCGTTGCCTTGTCGTAACGAGTGATCGTGACCTGATTCAAGTCGTCAATGAACGCGTGTCACTTGTTCTCCAAGTCAGCGGCGGCGTCGAGGGATGGCCGATTCTGGGTCCAGCGGCCATCGAGGCGAAGTACGGGGTGTGTCCGGCCGACTACTTGGCCATGGCTGCTCTACGCGGCGATCCAAGTGATGGGCTGGCGGGGAT
>DEZY01000011.1:5594-6273 GCA_002365735.1 Actinobacteria bacterium UBA3120 | reverse complement strand
CGACAGCCAGCCCGACAGCCAGTACAGCGGCGAACAGTGTTGCGTTCATCGACACCAATCAAATTGCTCAATTGGTCAATTTCGACTCCGGCAGCCTGGTGGTTGCGGGAGGAGAGGGTGACCCGAGCAACTCGTCCACGTCCGGGAGCGGGGATTCGCAATCACCTTCCCCACAAGCGTCTTCGGACCCAACACTGACGCCAGGTCCCACTGAGGAGCCGAGTGCGGATCAACTGAGTCCGGTATGTGTGGGCTGCACCTCAATCACGGCTCTTCCTGCCGGATCAACGCGCTACCTTGTGCAGAATGTGAAGCCGGATATCAAAGCTTGTTACCGAATTGTCGCACTAGCTGGAACCGCCAGCTCCTTGTTTAGCAAGCAAACCTGCGTTCAAATGCCAACTGCGCAAGCAGTGGCCGCAGCCGCGGCAGCCGCATCAGCTGCCGCGGGTGGCTCAGACTCTGAAGCGACAATCCCACCCTGCCCACCGAAAAAAGTCGACGCCATAAAAATTAGTTCATCTATTATTGGGTTGCAGTGGGCAGTTTCTACCAAAGCGCCAAAAGGGTATAAAAATGGCGGGTGCGATCCAGCATTAACGGTTTCTGGGTGGGAGATTCAACGTCAATTATTGGGAGGATGGACTTCGCTCACACCGGGCCCGTCGCCAGATGACAC
>DEZY01000011.1:5144-5298 GCA_002365735.1 Actinobacteria bacterium UBA3120 | reverse complement strand
GCCTTTGAAGTGACTGGGTTAGATGCGAGCACCAGGTATTGCTTCAAAATCCGGTCCGTCGCAGGTGAAGCAAAGTCTGACTTCTCGGAAGCGGTGTGTGCCAAGACGAAGAAGGGGCCGAAGCCGACTCCGGATCCCACAAGCGATCCCACAA
>DEZY01000011.1:505-4989 GCA_002365735.1 Actinobacteria bacterium UBA3120 | reverse complement strand
GATCCCACAAGCGATCCCACAAGCGATCCCACAAGTGACCCCGCCGTCCCGGCTGACTCTGAGCAAACGCCGACATTGGGCGATCAGGCCTCGTAGCATCTAACGTCTCATAAGATCAGTAAATAGGGACGTGAACTGGGACCTAGTCAAAGTTAGCGCCGAATGCTGCTCAATGGGGGTCCGGCAAGCACAGTTTTGAGCTAACAAATGAACCCTGAAACGCAAAGGTTACGTGGAGCAGATGGCATTCGCATCGCAGAAGTCGTCTTGGGCTTTACCGATCCTGGTGGGACTTGCCGCCGGATTGATCTCTGGAAGTTTCGGCGTGGGCGGCGGAATCATCATTATTCCGGGACTGGTCGTCTTCTTACAGTTCACCCAGCGGTTATCTCACGGCACTTCGCTCCTGGCGATCCTGCCGATTGCGGCAGCTGCCTTGGTTGGCTTCATTTTTCACGACTCGATTGATGTGGTTTACGGACTATTTCTTGGCTTGGGCAGCATCTTTGGTGCGCTATTGGGAACGAAACTCTTAGGTCTGATAAGTAATATTTGGCTGACGCGAGTTTTCAGTGCGATCCTGCTTCTCACAGCGGTCAGACTCTTTATCGATATTCCCGTTGAATCCCAGGAGCTGTCGATGTCAACCGCCACCGCAATAATTTTGGTTGCGATCGGGGCTCTCATCGGCGCGATGGCAGGGCTGCTTGGCATCGGTGGTGGATTGGTGCTCGTTCCCATTCTGATAATTTTCTTCGGCGCCGCAGCGCCGGTCGCAAAAGGAACGAGTTTGCTGGTCACGCTTATCGCGGGAACTACCGGAACCTGGCGCAATTATCGAAATGCAAATATCGATATTCCGGTTGCCTTGAAAATTGGCCTTGCTGGAATACCTACTGCGCTGATTGGCTCCCAGCTCGCCATGGTCATGTCAGATCGAGTTTCTACCGTGCTGTTTGCGCTCCTTCTCCTTGTGAGCGCAGCACGGCTGCTCCATTCTGCCCGCACATAGGGAATGTTGGGAGGAAATAGGCCTGCAGGAGCGCAAACGCTGCCCGGTACCGTGGGAGCACGGTGGCCTTGCAGATCCCAAGGCAGATACGCTCGATCCTAGTTATCGTCTAAATCCTTTGGAGTTGCCCCATGAACGCTCGCTCTTACGCAACCACCTCTTCTCGGCTTGGAAAAACGCTCGTCGCTGCCCTTTTCACATTTGGGGCACTTGCCGCGGTCCAGGGTACAACGGCTCAAGCCCATGAGAGTGAATATGAGTCAGCGAGTGTAGAAACCAGAGCTCAGCCAGCAAAAGTCAAGGCCGGCGCCAAGTGCAATAAGAAGGGCAAGAAGAAAGGCAAGTTCACCTGCAAGCGCAGTAAGGGCAAACTTGTGTGGGTTCGCACAGGAGGGAAAGCCGTACAACAACCTGTTGTTGTCGACGCCCTGTGTTCGACTTCCACCTATACCAGCCAGGTCCGTGGGTTGAGCTGCTCAAGTACGACCATCACTTTCGGCTCAACCGGTTTGCCTAGCGCTGGTACGCCAATGATGGTCGGCATTACTGCGACCAATCAGCAGTATCCGCGCACCCACAATTACACGCTGAACTTCCCCAGGGTCGCACAAACGACTTCCACGAGAGTCAGCCCTGGTGCAGGCGCAATTGGAGTTGCAATCGACGGGGTTCCACTGTTCAGTCCTTGGACTCAAGCGGCACTTCGCGAGCACTCGCTCGACATGGGTGAGCTTGATAATTGCGGTGGTCACGCAGGGCGTGGAGATGACTACCATTACCACATCGCACCGAAGTGCCTGATTGAAGAATTGGGCAAAACCCACGTTGACGATAAAAAGCTTCCAATCGGAATCGCTAATGACGCTAATCCGATTCTGGCACTTGGCTGGTTTGACAAAGCTAATGATGTCGAGTCAAGGCTTGACTCCTGCAGGGCAATGAAAGACGAAAGCGGCAAGTACTTTTATAACGTTCAGCACCAAAGCAAGTGGGATATTTTGAATTGCTTTGTCAGCAAGGTCCAGAAAACATCCCGCGATAGTTGGACTCAACGAACGGACTCAACGGGGGCGGACATCGTCGGCGCGAAGGTGGCCATGTCGATCACAGCTTCTTCCACTGTCACAGCGAGCGGCACCCAGTGTTCGGTCATGGAGGGAACTTTGCGCGATCAAGACGTGATTAATACTGACCAGTCGGTCACCAAGTCTTCGGCTAAGACCGCGATCTTCTATTGCGAACCGCAGTGTTACGCCGAGTTCTTTGAACCAACCGGCCGCTTCCCCGGAGGTTCGGTCTACTACGAACTGGTTACCAGTAGGTGCCCGGCAGGCTTCAACCCCAACGCGCTGCCGCTGTTTGCGCCTTATGGAGGGCCTAACCTGGGAAAACGAGCCGCTAAGTAGTCGCTACCAATAGATTGTTGCATCGACTCATCCTGAGTCACCTTTGTGAAGCCGAAATCAGTTTGGTCCCGGTGGCCCGGCTCTTTCTGCGCCAAGAGAGAAGTAAGCATTAGCAAATGCGTTGTAGTTGCGAATAACTTGCAGGAAGTGGAAAAACACTTATAATTTCAGCATGAGAAGAACCGGCTTTACTGCCTTTGCTGTGGTTTTAACTCTCTCCCTCGCGGCGTGCTCATCGGGCCCGGACTCAGCCAGCGATGACCAGCGCCTCCTTGTGGCCACTACCGTCTCCCCGATCACCTCAATCGCCTCAGCGATCGCTGGGGACCGCGCCCGAATCGAGGGAATTGTCCCTGAGGGCACCAACAGCCACACCTTCGAGCCAGCCCCTCAGGTCGCCGAACTGCTCAGTGATGCGGATCTGGTCCTCGTCAACGGCCTCAAACTCGAAGACCCAACCATCGACCTAGCGCAGAACAATAAGAAAGATGGCACCAAAATCGTCGAGATCGGCACAATCGTGCTGCCCGAGTCTGACTACATTTACGACTTCTCCTTCCCGGAAGAGGAAGGCAAGCCCAACCCGCACTTGTGGACCGACCCGGGGTACGCCGTGGAGTACGCCGCAGTGATTCGTGACCAGCTCAGCGAGCTTGATCCGCAGAACGCCACTTACTACGCGAGCAACTACGCGGCCTTCGAGGAAGAAGCCACCGCACTTGGTGAAGCTGTCGCCTCAGATCAGCAGAGTGTCCCAGCGGGAAATCTTAAGCTTCTGACCTATCACGACGCGTACGCATATTTCGCCCAAGAATTCGGGTGGGAAGTTATCGGCGCGCTTCAGCCTAAGAGCTTCTCCGATCCGTCACCTTCTGACGTGGCGAGCCTGATCGACCTGGTTATTGCTGAAAACGTTCCGACTATTTTTGGTTCGGAGGTGTTCCCTTCAGTTGTCCTGGAGGAAGTGGGACGCGCGACCGGGGCCCGCTACGAGGATTCCTTGCGTGACGACGACCTGCCGGGTGCGCCGGGAGACCCAGAGCACTCGTGGCTGGGCCTGATGAAATACAACTTCCGCACCATGGTCGCGGGCTTGGGCGGAACACCCACCCAGCTCGATGCCATCGCCATCACGCCAAACACCTCCGACGGCGCGGTGTACCCGCAATGACGAATCGACTGCGATGACCGGCACCGGCGTTGGGCCTGAACTAATCCGGCTTGACAAAGTTGCCGCCAGTTACGACCATCATCGGGTACTCGAGGACGTGTCCTTTCACGTTCACGAAGACCAGTTCACCGGAATTGTTGGTCCGTCCGGTGCAGGCAAAACCACTTTGCTGCGACTGCTGCTTCAGACACTTGCTCCGGTGGCGGGCACAGTGTGGCGAGCGCCAGGGCTCCGTGTGGCCTACGTTCCACAGTTGGAAACCGTCAATTGGAATTTCCCCATCACCGTGTTCGAATGCGTCCTCATGTCGCGCAAGACTGGTCGGCTAATGCCTTGGGCGAGCGCACCAGAGAAAGACAAGGTGGCCGAGGTTTTGGACCGATTGGGCATTGCAGACCTGGCCCAGCGGCATATTCGCGAGCTTTCCGGTGGGCAACAGCAACGCATGTTCCTGGCGCGTGCCTTACTCCGGCAGCCGCAGGTTCTGCTCCTGGATGAACCCACCAGTGGTGTTGACATTTCAACACGACACGATATTTTGCACCTGCTCGCCGACTTGCACGAAGACGGCGTGGCGATCGTGCTGACCACCCACGATCTCAATGGAATGGCCACCCACCTTCCTCACTTAGTGTGTGTTAACCACCGGATCGTCGCGGATGGTAAACCGAGCGAGGTCATTACCCCAACGGTTCTTGAGAACACTTTTGGTGCTCGCATGGAAGTTCTTGAGCATCTGGGCATGCGCGTGGTCGTGGATGAAGCCCCGACTCCCGTCACCCCAAAATTGAGGAGTTGACATGGAGACCCTTCTTGAGCCATTGGGCTATGCCTTTTTTCAAAAGGGACTGATTGTGGCCAGCCTGTCCGGTGCCCTGTTGGGACTGATCGGGGT
>DEZY01000011.1:0-201 GCA_002365735.1 Actinobacteria bacterium UBA3120 | reverse complement strand
TTCGGGGGTTTCGCGGCGATGCAGTTATTCGCTGCGCAGTTTTATGCCATCGGCGCTGGGTTGTGGGGGATCGCATCGGCGCTGGCGATCACGACTGTCACTAAGCGCAGCCGGGTGGGCGCTGACGCGGCCATCGGAGTTATCACTATTGCCTCATTCGCACTCGGAGTCGCGCTGTTCGCAAAATTTGGCACAAGTGGG
>DEZY01000121.1 GCA_002365735.1 Actinobacteria bacterium UBA3120 | reverse complement strand
GTGTAAGTGTTGAAGTCGCAATAGCCGCAGCGGCTAGCGCAAAAGGGAATGTGAATATACAGTGAAAAAGGTGCGTGGCTATTCTTGATCATTTCTTCGGGGGTGCATCAGATGTAGACAGAGCAGCGATGAATGCCTCCTGTGGAACCTCAACGCGGCCAACCATTTTCATTCGCTTCTTACCCTCTTTTTGCTTTTCAAGCAGTTTACGCTTGCGTGAAATGTCACCGCCGTAACACTTCGCCAACACATCTTTGCGAATTGCCCGGATAGTTTCGCGAGTAATAATGCGCGACCCAATGGCGGCCTGAATCGGAACTTCGAATTGCTGGCGCGGGATCAGTTCCTTGAGCTTTTGCACCATCAGAACGCCATAGGCATAGGACTTATCGCGGTGAACAACAGCACTGAAAGCGTCAACCGCATCTCCGTGCAAAAGAATGTCAACTTTCACCAGATCAGCTTCCTGCTCGCTTGTTGGCTCGTAATCCAAGGATGCGTACCCCCGGGTTCGTGATTTAAGTTGATCAAAGAAATCGAAGACGATTTCCGCCAGTGGAAGTGTGTACCGCAATTCAACGCGTTCCTCGGAGAGGTAGTCCATGCCCAGGAGTACGCCACGGCGTTGCTGACAAAGCTCCATGACTGCTCCCACGAATTCGGTGGGCAAAAGGACTGTAGCCCGAACGACCGGTTCGAAAATTTGCGCGAGCTTAGATTCAGGGAATTCACTTGGATTAGTGACAACAATTTCCACGCCAGCGTCAGTGATCACTCGGTACACCACATTCGGCGCAGTGGAGATTAATTCTAGGTTGAACTCGCGTTCAAGACGCTCGCGCACGATCTCCAAGTGCAACAGGCCCAGGAATCCACAGCGGAATCCGAATCCGAGTGCCAGTGAAGTTTCCGGCTCGTAAGTCAGTGAAGCATCATTGAGCTTCAACTTGTCCAGTGCATCGCGCAGTTCTGGGTAGTCCGAGCCATCAAGTGGATAGAGGCCTGAGAACACCATGGGCTTCGGGTCCTTGTACCCGCCCAAAGACTCGGTTGCACCCCGCACCGCACTGGTGACCGTGTCACCCACCCGCGACTGCCGTACGTCTTTCACGCCGGTAATGAGGTATCCGACTTCACCGACCCCGATTCCGTCGGTCGCCATCGGCTCAGGGGAGGTCACTCCTACTTCCAAGAGCTCATGGGTAGTTCCCAGCGACATCATTTCGATCTTGTCTCGCGTTCCAATTCGACCGTCCACCACGCGAACGTAGGTGACCACTCCGCGATAGGTGTCATAGACCGAGTCAAAAATCAGGGCCCGCGCTGGAGCCGATGCATCACCTTTTGGCGCCGGGATTCTTTCAACGATCCGTTCCAGAAGCTCGGATACGCCCGCACCCGTTTTGGCAGACACTTTCAAAATATCAGCCGGGTCACAGCCGATAATGTGCGCGAGCTCGGCTGCATATTTCTCGGGTTGTGCGGCCGGGAGGTCTATCTTGTTGAGCACGGGGATGATCTCCAGGTCGTTCTCCATGGCGAGGTACAGGTTCGCCAAGGTTTGGGCCTCAATCCCTTGAGCCGCATCCACCAATAGGACGGCACCTTCACAGGCGGCCAACGACCTAGAAACTTCATAGGTGAAGTCAACGTGACCTGGAGTGTCAATCAGGTTCAGCACATATTCGTTGCCGTCGGGAGCCCGATAGGGCAACCGGACCGCTTGTGACTTGATAGTGATCCCCCGTTCCCGCTCAATATCCATGCGGTCGAGGTATTGGGCCCGCATGGATCGGGCGTCCACCAGGCCCGTGTGCTGCAACATCCGGTCTGCGAGGGTGGATTTGCCGTGGTCAATATGGGCAATAATGCAGAAATTACGCACTACCGCGGGATCGGTGGATCCTGGGCGCGGACTGCTCACGTTTTTCCTCACAATAAATGGGACGGGCGAAAAAATGGGTGGGACAAAGTTCTCGATCAATTATCCGGCGGAGTCAGGGCCAGTGGCCAAGGGACCCTAGCCTAGGGGTAGTCTTTGACGGCTGTACTAACCAGATCGTCCGGTAATCAAAGCTAGGCGATCAAAACCAGAACTGAGAGCATAGAACTACTATGGCAAATATTAAGTCGCAGAAGAAGCGCGTTCTCACGAACGAGAAGGCCCGTCTTCGCAATAAGTCGGTCAAGTCCACCCTCAAGTCGGCCGTGCGTAAGTTTCGCGAGACTCTGGCAACCGGTGACAAAGCCGCAACCGTTGAAGCTGCACGTGCAGCCAACCGCGAGCTTGACCTGGCAGTTCGTAAGGGTGTCATTCACGAGAACCAGGCCGCAAACCGCAAGAGTTCAATCTCAAAGCAAACCGCAGCCCTCTAAATCAGCACCTAACTTTTTGTGACCCGCACTAGCGAGTGCGGGTCACAAGTTTTTCTAGCTCAAATAGTTTCTGTTCTGGGTCAAGTGCTGCCCCGATCTCAATCCCGCCTTTCATTGCGGGATCAGCCTCCGCAATCGCGACCACAAGTGATGCCAACTTGCGTTGGTCTCCGCTCCAGCGGGACCACTGTGTGCGAAGAGTCTTTACTTTCCAAGGGGGAACCCCGGCCTCACGCGCCACCTCATTATCGCTCGCGCCCGGTGCAGAACCACCCACCAAAATCATAGATCGCAAGCCACTCGCCATAGCGGTGACCGTGGTCACTCCCACTCGACCTGGGTCTGATTCCACTACACTTTGCCGCAGTAGTTTCATAGCATCGACTGTTCGTTTTTCCCAAATCGCATCAGAGATCGCATACCCACTGATCGGCGCGGTTCCCTCAAAATATGTACGCACGTGGACTTCATCAATTGGGTCGACCTCAACATCACTGCAGAGTTGGCCAATTGCGTTGATCAGCGCAGGAAAATCTTGCCCGAATGACTCCACTAAAAGATTAAGTGCCGACGGGGTCATCTTGCGTTTGCGTCGGGTGACTTCTTTGGTCAGGAAAGCGATCGTCTCTTTCCCGCGTTTGATTTCTTTACATTCTATTTTTTCAGCGCCGGCTTTAACCGCTGCATCAATTAGGGGCTTACGCTTATTGCCACCCGGATGGGTGAGCAACAGCCATACGTTTTCGGGTAAATCAGCAAAGACCTCTTTGAGGGAATCGGCCCCATCGTCGTCAAGGGCATCTATTCCCCCAATCACCACCAGGACGTCTTCTCCGAATAACGTCGGTGCACATGCTTGGGCAATATTAGCCGCGGCTTCATCATTTGATGGGTCAACGACAATCCGGGTGATATCGGGAACTTCCTTGGTGACCGAAGCGAGGGTGCTGGCTTTTACACGGTCAACGAGCGCCGTTTCGCTTCCGACCGCGATGGTGATCCGATTAGGCACACCCAAGCATGGCATAAGCGCCTCAGTCTCGGGTAACAGCGCTCCACGCGCCGTCAAGAGAAAGTGAGAGCGCTACCGCGCCATCTTGGTCGGTGCGGTAGATCCGCGCCCCACTCCACTGGTCAATGGCTGCACGAGCCGGGTGGCCATAGTCGTTATCTTCACCCACGCTGATCAAAGCAATTTCGGCTCCTGCCCACTCGGAGAAACCCGGATCTAGGTTTGCCGAACCATGGTGCGGCACCTTCACCACATCAACGTCAACTGATGTCACTTCGCGCATGATCTCTGATTGTGCTTCGCGCTCGATATCACCTGTGAGTAAAATCCCACGCCCCTCGAGTGATGCCAGGACCACAACACTGGCGTTATTTGGCATCGATCCCGCCCGGATGTAGCGGGCAGGCCAGAGCACCTTCAGGCTCATGCCACCTAGTGAGTACTGCTGACCCGCGCTCACTTCTGATTGTGGAATACCGGCGGGGATCTCGCGCAACACGTATTCAAATTGCTCATTAGGTTCGTGGTAGCCCGTTGCAATGATTCTCTGTACGTTGCGCCCACGAAGCGCCCCGGAGATTCCTCCCACATGGTCTCGGTGATAGTGAGTGAACACGATTGCCGTGATCTCCTTGACCCCTAAATCAGCCAGGCACGTATCAATCAGCGCGGCATCGCCACCAACATCAAACACGATCACGCTGCCACTGCGATCCCGCAACACCAGTGCGTCACCCTGTCCGACGTCACACATAACTAGTGACCAGGATTCACCCGGCCAGGTATTCCACGGAGCAAAATTCGTCCCCTGAATCAGCAAAAATGGCAGTAGGAGCGCGCCAGCACCAATCGCAATCAAAGGTTGCGACAAATACCAGGCCAAGGCCACAACAACCACCACAGGAATTATTGCGAGCAGGACCCCTGCGCCACTGGATGTGGGCCACTGGGCAAAGAACTCTGCCAGGAATGCGATCCAAGCTGCGGGCCAGGAACTCACCAGCGCTAATCCATGGGCAAGTTCGAGGCTCACTAGCGAAGCGAGGGAACTCAACAGTCCTCCGACCGTGATGAACACAACCATGGGCATTGCCAAAATGTTTGCAGGCACCGACCCCAGACCAATTGGTGTTCCCATGGCGATCAGCACCGGCAAGGTGGCGATTTGCGCGGCAATGGTCAACATCGCCGCAGCAAGAACAATGGGTGGAGTCCGAGCCAAGATTGGTGTTCGCTTGGCCTGCTCGAGCAAGATCGGAGTCAACACAACCAGCCCGCCCGTCGCGCAAGCCGAGAGTGCGAACCCCCAAGAGATCCCCAAACTTGGGTCAAAAATCAGCAGAATGATTATTGCCGTGGAAAGAATCGATGGCCCGGCCGTGCGTCCTCCAACCAGAAAAGCAATGACAACAATCGCACCCATGGTTGCGGCACGGACGACGCTTGGCTGTGGTTGCACCAGGATCACGTAGAAACCCAATGCGCCGAGGGAAAATGCGACACGACCCCAAAGTTTTATCCCCACCAGCATGCAGATCAACACAACCAAGGCCAGCACGATTGCCACATTTCCGCCGGACACGGCAGTGAGGTGGGCCAGGCCGCTTAAACGCATTTGATCTTTGAGCTCATTCGGCAGCGCTGACTCGTCCCCAATTGCCAGTCCTGCAACCAATGAGCCTCCACGCTTGTCGACACCCGATAGGGCGTCATCTAGCCCATTGCGCATTGAGTGGGCCAGCGAGTCCACGAATCCAGGTGCGGCGAGCACTTCAATTTCGGTGACCGAGCTCACCCCTGCGGCAAAATTTCCATAGCGATAGGACGGTCCCAACTTGCCCGTGATCACCACTAATGTCCCTGGTGGAGGTACGTTGATCTCTACTTCACTCTCTACGGTGACCGGAATTTCAATGTGATAATTCACGTGATTGACCGTGATGAGGTCAGTGGCAACCGTCACCACCGAAATCTCAGGCGACTTCCATACTGCCTCCGTCGATGTCACTCGCTTCTGCACTTCGGTGCTGATCACTCCCCGAATTTGGGCATTAGGTTTTTGATTGATCCAACTTGCCAGAGGTTCACTGGTGTGAGCATTCACGTGTAACGCTGCGACAAAACAGCCCAAAACAACGGAGGTCGTAAAGATTACACAGGCACGAAATGCTTGGGACCCAAACTCACTGGGTCGCAACCGCCAATAATAGATAATGGCGGCCCCCGCCAGCGCAACAACAATGGCCAGGACCTGCAATACGAGTTCCGAATCCGAATGTCGACTGACCGGGTCAGGGTCTTGACCCGTGACTAAGAAAGTGATTGCAACTCCCAGCCACAGACCCACCGCCGGAAATACCAGTCGCAGATCCATTCACACTGCTCTTTAGAGTCGAGCAATATCGCGGATACTGCCCAGGATCGCCTCACCGATTCCAGACACATCTCCCAGTGCATCAATTGACGTGAATGGTCCGTTGGTCTCGCGGTAACTCACGATTCGCGCCGCAATGGCCGGACCTACACCCGGCAGCCCTTCCAGTTCACTCTTCGATCCACTATTAATACTGATCCCAGCGCCCTCTCCACCAGACCCCTCACTCTCACCCACCAGAATCTGCTCACCGTCGACCACTTCACGTGCCAAGTTCACCGAGTTGGCTGCCTTTTTCTTAGTCACTCCCCCGGCGGCCTCAACTGCGTCCGCCACCCGCGCACCAGCGGAAAGTCGGTAAAGCCCAGGATTCTTAACAGAGCCGGCCACGTGAATAATGACCTCAACTGTTGAACTTGGTACATCTAGGACGAGTTCTGATTCGTCCCCCGAAGGGGTGGGGTCGGCAGTGCCTGGACGGCCAAGAAACCACAACACGAGAACCACACTCAGGGTTGCACCCACTATAAAAAATAGTGGACGAATGCTGCGTCCCTCCCAACGGCCAATCCGAAAACGCGGCCCTGGTTCAGGGTCGTTCGCCCGGGCTCCTGGGCGCTTGGCGTCGGGGGCCATGAGCTCTTGTGGCTCAGGCGCGATTTTCCAGTCTTCTAACGCACGCTTCAATCGCTCCGATGCTTTAGTGCTAGTCGTTTTCCGAGTTCCCAACATGTAATGAAACTAAGGTCAGTTGCCCACAATAGGAAGGGGGCATTCCTCGCCTGTGGATTACCTGACACC
>DEZY01000158.1:6245-10427 GCA_002365735.1 Actinobacteria bacterium UBA3120 | reverse complement strand
AATATCGGATCTCGCGGGTTAGATATGCATGTTGATGGCCTGCGGAAAATGGGCGCTCACGTGAAAAACGAGCATGGATATCTGCTTGCAGAGAGCGAAGGGCTCATTGGCGCACAAGTTTTTCTGGATTTCCCGAGTGTGGGCGCAACCGAAACAATTCTGATGGCCGCTGTGACCGCACAGGGTGAATCCATTATTGAAAATGCGGCACGCGAGCCGGAGATCATCGATATCTGCATGATGCTGGTGGGCATGGGTGCCGATATTTCGGGAATCGGATCCTCCACGCTGATAATTTCTGGCGTGAATTCACTCAAGCCGGTTAGCCATCGGGTTGTTTCTGATCGAATTGTGGCCGGGACATGGGCCGTTGCCGCTGTGATGACCCAAGGTGACTTAACAATTTCCGGAGTTTCCCCGCAATACTTAGCCCTTCCATTGGAAAAGCTGCAGACAGCAGGTGCCCTGGTGGAAAGTGGCGGGGACACGATCCGGGTGCGGATGAATGAGCGGGCACAATGTGTGGACGTCGTGACCTTGCCCTACCCTGGATTTCCCACGGACCTGCAACCCCAATTTATTGCACTCAATGCAATTGGCCAGGGAGCGGCCTTGGTAACTGAGAATCTTTTTGAGGCCCGGTTCAGATTCGTTCAAGAACTCGCGCGACTTGGGGCGGATGTACGAACCGATGGTCACCACGCACTGATTCGAGGCCGGGAGGCGCTCTCTGGCGCCCCAGTAGAGGCTACAGATATTAGGGCTGGCGCTGGTCTAGTTTTGGCCGGACTCGTGGCCCAAGGAAGCACAACCGTCTATGGCGTGAGTCATATTGACCGAGGATATGCCGGATTTGTGGAAACGCTTCAGGGTCTGGGCGCAAAAATTGAACGCGTTGAGGATTGAGCAACTATTGGCGTAAGGCGTCTCGAGCCCGGCTTTCATCGCTTGGCCAGACCATGATTTGGGGCCCGTCGGTTGTTTGGGCAAGGTTCGCCTTAATCCCGCGGTCTTCGAGTGCGCGACGAATCATTTCGCCCTCTGCATAGTTTGTGGGGCTGGCGACACACACCAACAAGCCATAGGAGTCCGAGGGACCAGATTTTCCCGGGGCCGCGACCACTGAACTTCCCCGGGAGTAGGCCCAGCGCAGTACGAGCACCATTGCGCCAATCCCGACCAGAGCCACGATCGGACCGAAAGCGTAGGAAAAGCTATTGCTGATGGGCACGCCCTTATTGTGACAAGGTATGCAGACTTTGCAACAGATCGGCCAGTTTAAACCTGTGGAAACCGGATCATTTGGCTACGCTAGATCGGTGGCCGACAAACCGTGGATCATGCGCACCTACGCAGGCCATTCCAGTGCGCGAGAGTCCAATGCGCTTTTCCGCACCAATCTGGCCAAAGGCCAGACCGGTTTGTCCATTGCCTTTGACTTGCCTACCCAGATTGGGTACGACCCCGAAGACCCCATGTCTCGCGGCGAGGTGGGCAAGGTGGGTGTCTCAATTGCAAGTCTGGCCGATCTGCGCGTACTTTTTGAGGGCCTCCCGCTTTCGGAAATGAATACTTCGATGACAATTAATGCCACCGCCTTATGGCTGTATTCGCTTTACCTCGCGCTAGCTGATGAACAGGGCGCACCCAGAGAACTACTTTCTGGAACAACTCAAAACGACATCATTAAGGAATACCTCTCGCGGGGCACTTATGCTTTTCCGCCAGCGCCGTCCCTTGGACTCGCAACGGACCTGGTTGCATATTCGGTAGTACACACTCCGAAATGGAATCCGATCAATATTTGTAGTTATCACCTACAAGAGGCGGGGGCTACCGCAGTGCAAGAGGTGGCGTTCGCGCTGGCCGCCGCGATCAGTGTCTTGGACTCGGTCAAGGAAAAAATCGAAGAGCAAAACATTGATGTGGATTTTGATCAAGTAGTCTCTCGCATCTCATTTTTTGTGAACGGAAGCATCAGGTTCATCGAAGAGTTATGCAAACTCAAGGCCTTTGGTCGGCTGTGGAGTGATTTGGTTCACGAGCGCTACGGGGTTACGAGTGATGTTGCACGTCGTTTTCGTTACGGAGTCCAGGTTAACTCATTAGGACTCACCGAGGAGCAGCCAGAAAATAACGTTCAGCGAATAGTTCTTGAAATGCTGGGCGTCACTTTGGCTAAGGACTCGCGAGCCCGGGCTATCCAACTTCCTGCCTGGAATGAAGCGCTTGGATTGCCTCGCCCATGGGATCAGCAGTGGTCACTTCGGATCCAGCAGGTGCTCGCACTCGAGTCGGACCTACTCGAGTACGAAGATATTTTTGAAGGTTCAACGGTGATCGAAGCCAAGGTGAGTGAACTAACAAGTGACATTGAGGCCGAGCTTGACCGTATTATTGAGATGGGTGGCGCGATCGCGGCCCTTGAATCTGGCTATCTCAAAAGCGCCTTAGTTGCCTCGCATGCACAGCGGCGCTCTAAAATTGAATCGGTTGAGCTGGCCGTGGTTGGTGTAAATATTCATCAAAGTACCGAGCCAAGCCCCTTGTCTTTGAGCACCAATATTTTAGTGGTGGATCCGCAAGTGGAGGCGCGTCGGATCGCAGAGGTACAAACGTTCAAGGCCGAACGTGATCGCACTGGCGTTGAGGGGGCTCTCGCCGAACTGGATGCAGCCGTACAGCGAGGTCGAGGTGTGGTCGAAGCAAGCATCGCCGCGGCCAAGGTCGGGGTAACCACAGGTGAATGGTCTGCCATCCTGCGATCACGTTTTGGCGAGTATCGATCACCCACCGGCGTCGTGGACTCCATCACACACCGAACACCCGCAATCCAAGCAGTCCGAGCGCGAGTAGATCAATTAGCTGCGCGAATTGGACATCGCCCAAGAATTCTGATTGGAAAGCCTGGTCTTGATGGCCATTCTAATGGTGCGGAACAGATAGCCGTTCGAGCCCGGGATTGCGGTTTTGAAGTGATTTACCAGGGTATTCGATTGGGATCAGGAGAAATAGTTGCTGCTGCAGTCGCCGAAGACGTCGATGTTATTGGCATATCTATTCTCTCCGGTTCGCATCGCACTTTGGTAAAGGAAATCCTTGACTCCCTTGCGCGGGTAAAAGCCACGGATATCCCCGTGATCGTTGGTGGAATTATTCCGCCCGAAGACGCGGAGTGGCTTGCCTCAATTGGGGTAGCGGCGACCTTTACCCCGAAGGATTTTGATGCTACTGACATCATGAACTCAATAGTGGACATTCTGAACGCATGAGGATATTGATCACCGATTGTTCGGCTGTGTATCAAGGCAGGCTTGCGGCGCAATTGCCCCGAGCAACGCGGGTACTCATGTTCAAAGCCGATGGTTCTGTGTTAATTCATTCCGACGGGGGCTCTTATAAGCCATTGAACTGGATGAGCCCCCCTTGCTCAGTTTCTGAATCAACGGTAGATGGTGTGACCGAATTTGAAGTCATGAATAAAGCGGGGGAGACCCTCACCATCATGATCCATGAAGTCCATGCCGATTACGATCATGCACTAGGCGCCGATCCTGGTGTGATCAAAGATGGCGTCGAATCGCATCTGCAGAAATTGCTCGCCGAAAATCTTGATGCATTAGGACATGGGTTGACTCTGGTCCGCAGGGAGTATCCAACTGCGATCGGGCCGGTAGACCTATTGTGCAAGGCCGCCGGAGGTGGCACGGTAGCCGTTGAAGTTAAAAGACGCGGCGAGATTGACGGAGTTGAACAGCTCACACGATATTTGGAATTACTCAATCGCGATCCGTTATTGTCCCCCGTTACAGGTGTTTATGCGGCCCAAGAAATAAAACCGCAAGCAAAGACTTTAGCCAACGATCGTGGAATCACCTGCGTAACCGTTGACTACGAAGCATTAAAGGGCCTCGATGACCCAAGTATGAGATTGTTTTAGCCAAAGAACACACACCGGAGGTTAGCGTGGAACTGTTAAAGATCGGGGTAGTCGGACTCGGAACGATGGGCTCGGGAATTGTGGAAGTGATCGCCCGCTCGGGATACTCGGTGATCGGCGTGGATCTCGGTGAAAAAGGCACGAGTTACGCAGATTTGCGAATCACTAATTCTATTGGCCGTGGCGTGGCAGGTTCAAAGATTACCGAAGGTCAAGGTCAAGCGATCCTCTCCCGGATTGAG
>DEZY01000158.1:5183-6007 GCA_002365735.1 Actinobacteria bacterium UBA3120 | reverse complement strand
GATGCGATTATGGCAACCAATACATCTGCCCTATCAGTAACGGAGATTTCGGTTGTTACCAGCAGGCCTAGCCGAGTTATTGGGCTACATTTCTTCAATCCCGCGATGGTTCAAAAATTTATTGAGATCGTTGGGACGGTAACTACTGATCAAGAAGTAATCGATGCGTGTATGGAATTCGCTCGCGCTTTGGGTAAGGAACCGGTTTTGGTTACTGACCGTGCAGGGTTTATCGCCAACTCTTTACTCTTCGGGTACTTAAATCAGGCTGTTGCCATGTATGAACAGAAATATGCCTCGCGAGAAGATATTGATGATGCAATGAGATTCGGGTGTGGTTTACCCATGGGCCCGTTGGCGCTACTGGATTTAATTGGATTGGATACTTCGTTGCAGATTCTTGACACCATGTATCGAGAGAGTCGTGATCGGCTCCACGCACCGAGCGCTTTGCTGAAACAGTTGGTTGCTGCTGGGAGAACAGGTCGCAAATCTGGTCAGGGATTCTATTCTTATGCGGAGCCGAACGTGCCCACCGTTGTTACTGACTCACTCACTCCAGTCACAAGCGAGTCGAGTCTTGATTCGGGTATCACGCGGGTCGCGGTGATCGGTTCGGGGACTATGGCAACCGGGATCGTGTCTGTGTTGGCAGCGGGTGGCGTATTAGTTACCGCACTGACTAGGAGCGAGCAGCGGTCCTCCCAATTGCGCCAGTCATTAGAAAAATCGTGGTCCAAACTTGTTGAAAAAGGTCGAATTTCTTCGGAGCAAAAAAATGAATACCTTGCGCGAGTGCAGACATGTGAGAGCGCCCAAGACCT
>DEZY01000158.1:0-4901 GCA_002365735.1 Actinobacteria bacterium UBA3120 | reverse complement strand
GCGCGAATGGAGCGATTCATCGGCATCCATTTTTTTAATCCGGCGCCGGTCATGCCTCTTGTGGAGATTGTGAGCACCGTGGCTACACATTCTGATGTGGTCGCCCGGTGCACAAACTTGATGCGCCAACTGGGAAAAAGGCCCGTGCAGTGTTCTGACCGAGCCGGTTTTATCGTCAATGCGCTGCTCTTCCCCTACCTCAATAATGCGATCGCCATGGCATCTGCAAATTACGCCTCGATTGAAGACATAGACACCGCAATGAAGCTTGGTTGCGGTTACCCTATGGGCCCATTCGAGTTACTAGACGTTGTGGGCCTTGACGTTTCGCTAGCAATCATCAATACGTTGTACCGGGAGTTCCGTGAGCCAGGATTCGCCCCGCAGGCCCAATTGGAGCACTTGGTCACGGCTGGCTTCGTGGGGCGTAAAGTTGGGCGAGGTTTCAGAAAGTACTAGCTACCTAAACAGCACGAGCAGATAAAGGAGTGAGCCGCGTGGGCCGCAAGAACCGGAGGGCGGTCAGCGAGCCAAGGCCTGCTTCTGGTAGTTCAACGTCCACCGAGTCCCATCCAGATGGCGAATGGAATGTGCGTAAATTGACGGGGTCCTCGGCCACTAAGACATACCGTTGCCCTGGCTGTGACCATGAAATACGTCCGGCAACACCACACGTAGTTGCATGGCCCGCGGACACGGCCCAGGGGGCTGAAGAACGTCGCCATTGGCACACGCCGTGCTGGAACAACCGTGGCACCAGAGGCCCTCGAGGAAGATCGTGACGACAATTTCACCCAATACGGTCCTGCCCGCGACCCGTGAAATTATTCATCTGCATACGCTTGATTCACTTAAATTGATTGGGGAGTTGGCAACACCCGAGCACCCCGACGCAACGCTTATTTGTGTTCATCCGTTGCCCACTCATGGTGGAATGATGGACAGCCACATTTTGCGCAAAATGTCCTGGCGCCTGCCGGCAATGGCCAATATTGCCGTGTTGCGATTCAACACCCGCGGCACAAGTAGCGCACTCGGTACCAGCGAAGGTGCATTCGATGCTTCCGTGGGCGAAGGTGCAGATCTTGCCGCTGCAGTTGAATTCGCGCGGGAACGAAAACTCCCCAATATTTGGGTGCTGGGTTGGTCATTTGGCACCGATGTGATTCTGCGAAATCTTGACCCAGCGGGGATAGCGGGGGTGATCCTGCTCTCGCCACCTCTTCGCTACACCACAGAGGCTGAACTTGAGCAGTGGAATGGGACAGGAGTGCCGGTACATGCGCTCATCCCCGAGCTGGACGACTACCTTCGGCCAGAAGAGGCTTCCAAGAAATTTGCGGGTGCCGGCGACATTGTCCTAGAGCCCGTGCCGGAGGCGAAACATCTGTGGGTGGGGGAGAAGTTTGTGCACTTGGTGCTCAATCGAATCACCGAATTGATTGCTCCGCGTCATGCGCCGCTGCCCCTTGGGTGGGATGGTCCCAGCGAACGGTGGAGCGACTTAGCGTGAAACTATTGCGACTCAAAACGATTGAGTTTTGATAGAACTTTCGCTCTCAGTTCGTGGTTGGTCACGCCCAGTCCTGCTGCCGGAGCCATGGTTAACACGCCTACTTTTCCTTGATGCAAATTATTATGGACTTCGTAGGCAGCCTCCCCCGTTTGATCCAGTGGGAAAACTTTGGAGAGCGTCGGATGTATGACCCCCTTTGCAATCAGGCGGTTGGCTTCGAATGCCTCGCGGTAGTTGGCAAAGTGGGTTCCCACGATTCTTTTCAGGTTCATCCATAAATATCTGTTGTCGTATTCATGCATGAATCCAGATGTGGATGCGCAAGTCACAATGGTTCCACCACGTCGGGTGACGTAGACGCTGGCACCAAATGTTTCACGCCCCGGATGCTCGAATACGATGTCGGGATCTTCACCTCCGGTAAGTTCGCGAATCTTCTTGCCAAGTCGCTGCCACTCTTTGGGGTCTTGGGTCGTGGGATCTTTCCAAAACTTGTAGTTTTCGGAGCTACGGTCGATCACTAATTCCGCGCCCATGGCTCGCACTATTCTGGCTTTTTCGGGACTGGACACAACACACACGGGAATTGCGCCGCCGTTGAGTGCATATTGGGTCGCGTAGGAGCCAAGTCCACCCGAAGCCCCCCAAATCAGGACGATATCCCCCTGTTTCATGTCAGCACCGTTACGGGAAACCAATTGACGGTAGGCGGTCGAATTAACCAGCCCGGGGACGGCCGCCTCCTCCCACGTTAAATGCTCGGGTTTAGGCATGAGCTGGTTAGCTTTCACGATTGCAAGTTCAGCCAGACCTCCAAAGTTTGTTTCAAACCCCCAGATTCGTTGTTCCGGATCCATCATGGTGTCGTTGTGACCGGCGGGTGACTCGAGTTCAACACTGAGGCAATGGGCGACAACGCGGTCGCCAGGTGCGTAGGCATTGACTCCCGCACCGACTCGCAGAACCACACCGGAGGCGTCAGAACCGATCACGTGGTACGGGAGATCGTGTCGCACTCCATCGGGGTGCGCCTTGGCATACCGCGCGAGAAATCCAAAGGTCGATACGGGTTCAAAGATGCTGGTCCACACTGTGTTGTAGTTGATGCTCGAGGCCATCACCGCGATGAGTGCTTCACCGGGTGCAAGTTCGGGGACGGGCACCTGATCGATTTTAATGCTGAGGCGCGGATCTTTTTCCTTGGACGCCATTCCGGCAAACATCTCGACATCCTCTTTGCGAATAAGAGCCGCGCGGTAAGTCGCCGGGACGCTCAGCGCCTCAAACACTGCCCGGTCGCCTCCGGACTCAATGGCATTAAGAATCTCTCGCATGGGGCCATTAAACCCAATAAAGCGTTTCTAGGAACCCATTTTGACTACAAAAAACCCTACGGTGATTGTGATACCCAGCACACTGATAATGAAGAGCTTGCGCGCCTTGCGAAATAGGCCAATCAGCATGAGCGCGGCAAATGCCCCAATTGCCAGGGCGGCGCCCGGATTGCTCAGAATATCTGGATCAGCCATGCTGGACAAACTCGATCAACACTCCGCCGCAATCTGCCGGGTGCGCAAAATTGACCAAACTGCCCGCAGTGCCCACTCGCGCAGTGTCGTAGAGCATGCGAATTCCTTGGGCCCGAATCTGGTCGGCCACAAGTTCGACGTCACTCACCCTCAGGGCGAGTTGTTGAATCCCGGGCCCACGGGTGGCCAGGAATTTCCCAATTGTCGTATCTGGCCCGAGGGGGGCTAGGAGTTGAATCTCCGCGCCCTGGTCAGGAAAGGCGATCATTGCCTCACTGACACCTTGGGTTTCATTAATTTCTGCATGGTGCTGATGCAGACCGAGGACCCCTTCAAAAAGATTTCTACCAGTATCAAGGTCAGGGACTGCTATGCCCACGTGATCAATCCCCAGTATTAAATTTTTCCATTCGGGTCCGGTTTCGTTGGCCATGGAAGTAATCTAGCGAAGACATATCTTGTAAGCGAGAGAGCCAAGGAGTCTGTATGTCGCAGCCACACATAACTATCGGTGATTTTGAGCCCAGCGTGATTGTCGAAGGGGCGCGAACCCCGGTTGGTCGGTTACAGGGCGCACTCAAGTCATTTTCCGGCGCTCAGCTTGGTGGAATCGCAATTGCCGGAGCGCTTGAGCGTTCAGGTGTTCCGGCATCGGAAGTTGATTACGTGGTCATGGGCCAGGTATTGCAGGCCGGCGCCGGACAAATCGCAGCACGACAGGCGGCGGTGCTAGGGGGCGTGAGCATGGATGTCCCGGCAATCACAATTAACAAGGTGTGTCTGTCTGGACTTGACGCAATCGCATTGGCGGACCAACTGATCCGGGCCGGTGAGGCCGAGTGCATTGTCGCCGGGGGAATGGAGTCAATGAGCCAAGCACCTCATTTGCTCAAAGGCTCACGGGACGGCGTTAAATTTGGCGAATGGAATTTAATCGACTCCATGGCCTTTGATGGTCTCACATGCGCTTTCGATCAGGAGGCCATGGGAGCGGCCACCGATCGCTTCAACGAGCGTTACAGCCTCACTCGAGTGGAGCAGGACGAAGTCGCGGCTCTGTCCCATCAGCGCGCATGGGCGGCGCGCGAACTTTTTGAAAGCGAAATAGTCCCCGTGCACGTTCCCGTGCGCAAGGGAGATCCAATCGTTGTCAAGTTCGACGAGGGAATTCGTGGCGAAACCACCGCACAAAGTTTGGCCGCGCTTCGCCCAGCTTTCAACAAAGAAGGGACTGTTACCGCAGGAAATGCTTCACAAATTTCAGATGGTGCAGCTGCTGTTGTCGTGATGAGCAAACGCAAAGCTACTGAATTAGGGCTTACATGGATGGCAGAGATCGGGGCGCACGGCAACGTAGCCGGGCCGGATGCCAGCCTGCACGAACAACCCGCGAGAGCGATCTTGGCTGCGTGCGCTCGGGCACGTCTGGATCTGGCCGATATCGACTTATTCGAGATAAACGAAGCTTTCGCGGCGGTTTCGGTTGTTTCCAGTCGGATTTTGACCGCAGAAGGTGCTCGAGCTGACCGAGAGCACGTGAATGTAAATGGGGGCGCGATTGCTCTTGGTCATCCGATAGGTGCTTCCGGTGCCCGGCTTGTTTTGCACCTGGCCTATGAATTGCGACGACGGGGTGGGGGCATCGGAGCCGCAGCCCTGTGCGGGGGCGGTGGCCAAGGAGATGCACTGCTCATCGGTGTCCGGTGAAGTGCGTGGACGCCATGGGAATAATCTGGTGGCATGGACTCGGGCGAACCGGATAGCTCACACATACGAGAGTTGGCCCAGCGGGTTACTCTCGTAGAAAATGCGGGTGCCGGGGCCGCTGAACTACTGGGATCAATCCCAACCCCAAC
>DEZY01000082.1:2436-2617 GCA_002365735.1 Actinobacteria bacterium UBA3120 | reverse complement strand
GGCGAATTCCTTGATCAACATTAACCCCCGCAATAGGTAGCATCTCAGAGTCAAAAAGTCCTTCACTGCTCGCCTTGGCGGCACGTTGCTGAGAAATTGCCGCGATCTCATCGAGTTGCTGGCGCGAAAGAGCCCACTGCTCGGCGATCATTTCGGCACTTAAGCCTTGGGGGATCAGATG
>DEZY01000082.1:326-2253 GCA_002365735.1 Actinobacteria bacterium UBA3120 | reverse complement strand
CCCACCCGCCATATTGCTAAACATTGGCACCCGCGACATTGATTCAACCCCGCCAGCAATAACTACGTCAGAGTTGCCACTGATCACCGACGCGGCAGCGAAAGCAACGGCCTGTTGGCTGGAACCGCACTGGCGGTCAATTGTGGTTCCGGTAACACTTTGCGGGAATCCGGCGGCCAAGGCGGCGTTACGTCCGATATTGGTGCTCTGTTCGCCCACCTGGCCCACACAACCCCAATACACGTCTTCGACCAGGTGGGATTCAATCCCAGCACGGTGTACGACCTCGTGCAGAATTGCCGCGCTGACATCAACCGGGTGAATTCCACTCAGGACGCCTTTCCCTGGTTTTCCGATCCCCACCGGGGTGCGAACTGCTTCAACAATTACAGCATCTCTCATGGTGTGAGTATTCCTTATCCTGAGTAATTTCTAGGCAATAAGTTGGGTAACGGGGGCCACTAGGTCAATTATTTGGCTGGTGCGCAGCATAGTGAGCGCAACCAAGATGAAAACTAGACCCAATCCACCCGCAATTTGGACCGGTGTGCGGATTCTTCTCGGCGGAAACACCATGATGGTAGCTACTGCGGCACCCACAATCAGCCCGCCGAAATGTGCACGCCAATCGACACCGGGTGAAAAGAAGCCGATTGCCACATTAATCGCGAGCAAAAAAAGAACTTGGGTGATGTCGTAGCGCATTCTGCGCCCAGCAACAATCAATGCACCCATCAGCCCAAATATCGCACCGGATGCTCCTACGGAAACGGTGCCTAAGTCGGAGAACCAGTAAGAGGCGACCGAGCCTCCTAGAGCTGCCAAGAGATAGAGAAAAATAAAACGCGCGTGACCAAGGATCCGTTCAAGTGTTGGTCCGAGAAAAAACAGTACGTACATGTTGAATGCGATGTGAATAAAGGATCCGTGTAAGAACGCACTGGTGAATAACCGCCACCATTCGCCACCCTGGGCAATTGCGACCGGATACATGCCGTATTCCAGGGCGACTTGATTGATTCCTTGTAGATACTGGATCCCAAAGACAACAACATTAAGGCCAATGAGTGAATATGTCACGCGAGGGGTGGTGATCACTGCACCACCAGCGACTGTCTTTGTTGCTGGTGGTGCAGTGGCCTTCATGCAGTCTGGGCATCGATAACCAACGGGTGCTGCAATCATGCATTCGGTGCAAATTGGTTTTTCACACCGAGAACACGAGATGCGGGTTGGTCTATCTGGGTGCCGGTAACACGAAGGGGAATCTTCCACTGAATTTAGCTGCGGACAATTTCAATCGACTGCATTACTACGTCAACCTTGGGCCGATCCTGGGATCCGGTTTCAACCGCTGCAATAGCGTCCACGACATCGCGGCCAGCTTGGTCAGCAACCTCACCAAAGATAGTGTGCTTGAAGTTCAACCACGTGGTTGCTGCAACAGTGACGAAGAACTGGGACCCGTTGGTTCCTGGACCCGCGTTTGCCATAGCCAGCATGTAAGGCTTATCAAATGTGAGTTCGGGGTGTGCTTCGTCTTCGAAGCGGTAACCGGGGCCACCGGTTCCCGTGCCCAGTGGGTCTCCACCTTGAATCATGAAGCCAGGGATAATCCGGTGAAAGACCAGGTCCTTGTACAAAGGAGCACTCGTCTTTGCGCTCACCCGCGGGTCGGTCCATTCCTTGGTTCCCTCAGACAACCCCGTGAAGTTTTCCACCGTTTTAGGGGCATGGTCAGGGAAAAGATTGCAGGTGATGTCGCCGAGATTTGTATGAATAATCGCTTGTAGTGTCATGTGCAGATACTTTCACGCTGCCGTCGGGGATGTTCGCGCGGGCGGTGAATCTGCTCACGCGGTGATCCACGGGGATTATGCCCGCAGATCCGGTCACCGGTGCGTAAAACAATAAATTGTGGAGCTTA
>DEZY01000082.1:0-139 GCA_002365735.1 Actinobacteria bacterium UBA3120 | reverse complement strand
GTACTGAGTGCGCCGAACCTGCGTTCAGCGCGAGCGGAATGCTAGCGTAGGTCCTGATCGGCTCCGACTTCAGACCAGAGATCGTCGTCATTCTGATCTGTGGTGACCTGTCGGTACACCAGGTATCCAACTCCAGCCA
>DEZY01000157.1:2634-8146 GCA_002365735.1 Actinobacteria bacterium UBA3120 | reverse complement strand
CGAAAAACCGTCGCGTTTTCTGCAGTGAGATAAATATTGTCAAACACTTTCCCAATTAGTTGCGCGCCCGAGAACATCCGGGCGGTGACCAAATCCCACACATGCTCCGGCCCGTAGAAATCATCATCGTCAATTTTGGTGATAAGTTCTCCACTGGCGAGTGAACTGGCCACCATGAGCACCTCACCCAAGTTGAGAGCTTGAGCAGCTGACCGAGTGAGCGCGGGAAATGGCAATTCGGATAGGCGCTCGCGAATGTGGTCGTCGAGCTCGAAGCCGTGGGTGAGCAGAACCAGTTCTAGATTCGGATACGTCTGCTTGGCAAGCATTTCAACAATTGCGTGCAAGTGGCTTACCCGATTTGTCACCAGAACCAAGGAGACACTGGGCCAGCCATAGAGTTGAGCGTGCGGCGAGTGAGTACGCAGAGCGATATTTCGCCGAGCGATTGACCTGAATTCGTTCTCCCTGGGATCGGACTCCGATGGATCCAAGGTGATCCCGCACGCCTGTAATTGAATTTTCTGAGTCAAGGAAAGCACATGAGCCTCGGTAATTGCCGTTATCGCACGGAGCTTGTGAACGGTTGCGGCATCTAATGATTCGGGCAAGGAAAGAGATGCCGCCGTGACAATATTGGGTTTCGGTAGCGAGCGACGGCCAAGGGGCCGATGGACAAGTGGATTCAAGACATAGGCAGTGTCAGCGGCCGTTAACCAAGTGCTCTCTGGCGTGACGAGCAGATCTGTTGTCCGAGGATGGGCCTCGGTGCCTGGGTTCGCCGAGTCAGTACTGAGATGGCGCAGAGTCTCCGCCAAAATTCCGTTTTGCGGCAATGCCATCGGATCCCAAATCACTTTAGGTGAGAAAACCCCACCCGGAGTTGGTGTACATGCCCGCAGCACCCCTGCGAGCAGAACCGCCAGCGGGAGTTCACTAGCCGCAGTGCATTCACCTGTAAAACCAGAATCACCCCAGCGACCAGAAAACTGCGACAACTCAAGTTCTGGCTTCCCCAACCATCCAGCTCGTGGCGGTGCGGCGTAGTCGATCACTACCTTGACGCTCTTGGCGACCTCACCGCTTTTGGCCACGGTTGAGATCAATTCGCGGAGCGAGTCTCGATTATGGACCCGCACCGAGAATTCGCCGGAACGACCCTGGCGCAGCTTCGGTGCCGATGCGCGATTTGAGCCCTTCACGGTTAGCACTTTAGAGGGTGCGCCCCGCCCAATGGGCCCAGCGGTGATAATTAGGTAGCGGCGCGCAGTAATCTTGTGGAATGACCCTGCGACTCTCCGTCATTGGAACCGGCTACCTCGGCGCGACCCATGCCGCCTGCATGGCTGAACTCGGATTTGACGTCATTGGCCTCGATGTGGTCCCAGAAAAAGTTGAACTCCTCAATTCAGGTGAGGTTCCTTTCTATGAGCCAGAATTAAACGAAGTACTTCAACGTAATATCGACGCTGGCCGACTGACATTCACCACCTCATTTGCCCAGGCGGCAGAGTTTGCCGACATTCACTTCATTTGCGTGGGAACCCCCCAACAGGCCGGTTCCTACGCTGCGGATCTATCCCAAGTTTTTGGCTCCGTTGAATCACTCGCTCCGCACCTGTCCCCCACTGACCTCGTGGTGGGTAAGTCCACTGTCCCGGTAGGAACAGCCGACCAGATCGCAGCGATGCTGAAAATCTCGGCACCTGGTGTCGAAGTCGCCTGGAACCCCGAGTTCTTGCGGGAAGGATTCGCGGTCCAAGACACGCTCGCGCCGGATCGCCTCGTTATCGGGGTTCGTTCGCCCGAAGCAGAGACAAAGCTGCGTGAAGTGTACGCGTCCATGATCGAAAAGGAGATTCCTTTTCTTGTCACCGACTTTCCTACCGCCGAGTTGGTCAAGGTCGCGGCCAATTCATTTTTGGCAACCAAGATTTCATTTATTAATGCAATGGCCGAGGTCTGCGAGGCCGCGGGTGCTGACGTCGTGCAATTGGCAGAGGCAATCGGCTACGACACCCGAATTGGAAATCGCTTCCTAGCCGCGGGGCTTGGCTTTGGGGGCGGCTGTTTGCCTAAAGATATTCGAGCATTCATGGCCCGTGCCGGTGAACTTGGTGCTGAAGAGGCACTGACCTTCTTGCGCGAGGTCGATCAGATCAACCTGCGTCGACGCAGCCACACGGTTGATCTGGCCCGCAAGGAACTCGGTGGCGAATTGCGAGATAAAACCATTTGTATGTTTGGGGCCACTTTTAAGCCAGACAGCGACGACGTCCGTGATTCACCCGCCCTTGATGTTGCCGTCGCGCTGGCGAATGCGGGGGCAAATGTGGTCGTACACGACCCCAAGGGAACCGTTAACGCGGAACGGGTGTACCCGACCTTGACGTATTCAACGGAAGTTATGAAAGCAGCCGTCGGTGCCGACTTAATTATTCACGGCACCGAGTGGATGGAGTACCGCGAAATTGATCCAGCCACACTCGCCGGGGTTGTATCCCAAAAAAACATTATCGATGCCCGCAATAAGTTGGATCTTTCGTTATGGCGCTCAGCCGGGTGGAATATTCGGGCCCTCGGTCGACCTGTCGCTTAAATATCCCATAGAACAAGGGTTGTGGAGACAAAAAAGATAAAAAGGCCATTATTTCCGTGCGATTCGGCGTTACGCTCTTCACATGCACGCCTTCGTCATCCGTTGTCTCTCCGCAGTCTCAATATGTGGTCTTGTTCTTGCGGCAACTCCCGTTGCACACGCAGCGTCCTTTAATCTCACCAAAGGCTCACCGACGGGAATGAGTGGGGTTAGCCCCTTTGCTACGCCCGTTGATACCACCACCGACCTGGTGTTTCACAGCGCTGGCGAGGCGGGTGGCTGGTTGATGAGCACGTGCGCCACGGATAGCCAGTGCACAAGCCTCTCACTACCTCGGGAGTTTGGGACCGACTACACTCAGGTGACGTTAATGGATGGAACGCAGCGTGCGTACTTTGTGATTGTAGATGCCGATGGGACCAAGGAAATCGCTACCGCCCCAGTCACGTTCACCAATAGTGTGCCAACTTTAGGAACCACATCACGTCTTGGCATTCAGGCATCCGCCGGCCAGCGCGCCTGGGGTGTCCCAGACTCGATCGTGACTCCCGAAGGACTTGTCCGCTTGTACTGGGTCGACAACCCAGACAAGGGATCGGGAAACTTTCAACCAACCGGGGCGCAACGAAAATGCTTGACTACAGCACTAGGACGCAAGGGAGCCGAGCAACTTGCATCTGGCAAGAAACTGACACCGGCTAAGGCGAAGAAAGCCGCAAAAGCTGCAAAAAAATGCAACATCCCAGCGTCAGCACTGGGTGCATCACGCTCCACAGAGTCGATCGTTAGTGCCACCTCGACCGATACAAGCGGCACCTCCTTCGTCCCAGACGCGGGCAATCGCATTACCGGAGGGTACGTTGACTCGGATGTTATTCAGGCTAAAAGCGGGGACTGGCTCATGCTGCTGTCCACTGGACCGGGTGAGCCACCACAGCGCCTTTTCATTGCCACGAGTCGAGATGGATTGGCCTGGAAAGTCAATCGCAAGCCTTTAACTCCATCGTCTTTCAATGCATTGGACCCGGTGGCCGTACAGACCGGGCCAAAACAGTGGCGTGTCTACTACGCCAAGTCCCCCAAGAAAACTCCGTTTGCCAACCATCAAATCGTCATGAGCACCCTGACTCGCTAGTCGGTCCAGGATCCAACCCCGGCTTTATGATCAGTCGTCCTTGATGATTCCTTGAGCATGCTGTAGATACGCAGAATCACACATTAGGAACAAGACTTTCAGTTTTACTCCGAATTGATTACCGGGTTGAACCTGTGCAGGTCGGCGGCCGATCCAGCTTCACGGGTTGTACATGGGATCGGCACGCGCACTGCTAGGGCAGGTTGCTTTGCTTGGCTGCGGCCTGAGCATTGAGTTCACGTGCATAGCTTTCAAGGCGTGCGGCAAGCCCTGGGTCGCCCACCCCCAGTATCCGAGCGGCCAAAAGGCCTGCATTTTTTGAATTATCAATCGCGACCGTTGCAACCGGTATCCCGGCGGGCATTTGCACAATCGAGAGCAGTGAATCCATTCCGTCAAGTGCGGTTGCCGACACGGGAACGCCAATCACCGGAAGGGTCGTCAACGCGGCCATCATTCCTGGTAGGTGGGCAGCGCCACCAGCACCAGCAATAATCACGTTGAATCCGTTATTGCGAGCACTTTGAGCGAATGCGGTCATCTCTAACGGCATTCGGTGCGCCGAAAGGACAAATGCTTTATTCGTGATTCCTAATTCGCTAAGAATCTCGGTGGCAGCACGCATCACGGGCCAATCCGAGTCACTTCCCATACACACTGCGACCGAAAACTTCTCGTTACTCATTGATCTCTCCCGTAAAATAGGCGACCGCGTGCTCAACTCGACTCCGCAATTCTCTCAGATCGCTGCCCACCGCGGTCACGTGTCCCACTTTCCGGCCTGGTTTAACCGTTTTCCCGTAGAGATGACTGTGCAACTCAGGATCGCGGGCAAACACGTGGCGATAGGCGCTATACAGGTCCGGGACATTGCCTCCCAAAATATTTCCCATTACCGACCACTGCGCCAAGGCCCGCGGTGATCCAAGTGGTAAATCCAGTATGGCCCGTAGGTGGTTCTCGAATTGGCTTGTTGTTGATCCTTCAATACTCCAATGGCCAGAGTTGTGTGGACGCATGGCCAATTCATTCACTAGCACACCATTGTCCGTGTCAAATAGTTCCACGGCCAGCATTCCCACGACATCGAGTTCCCTCGCGATTTGCAGGGCGATCTCCTGCGCCCTGGCAGCGACCCCGGGATCAAGATCAGGTGCTGGTGACACCACTTCGAAGCAGATTCCATTTCGTTGAATTGTGTGCACTACCGGGTAAGCGACACACTGATCACTCGGTGAGCGCGCGACCTGGGCGGCCAACTCACGGACGAACTCAACTTTCTCCTCCGCTAACCACTGCGAGCCGCTGGGCAACTTTTTCTCCAGAACGGCCGCGATCTCTGCCTTGCTGTGAACAAACCACACGCCTTTACCGTCGTATCCCCCACGCGAAGTTTTCAGAATGAACGGGTAACCAACTTCCGCTGCAAAATTTATTGCATCCTCCGCGCAATCCACCTGCGCCCACCGTGGACACGGAATGCCCAGATCTGTTAGCGCTCTACGCATTTCCAATTTGTCCTGGGCGTAAATAACCGCTTGGGGGCTTGGGTAAACGGGCTTGCCACAGTTCCTTAACACTTCCATGACCTCGGGCGTGAGCAACTCATGGTCAAATGTGACCACATCGCAGGACCGGGCAAATTCCAAGACAGTATGTGGATCATCTTTGGATCCAAGAACGGTTTCCGCGACCACTTGGGCCGCCGGCTCTTCGGCGTTATTAGCCAAGACAGTGAAGCGAACGCCTAAACTCGTGGCCGGAGCCACACTCATTTG
>DEZY01000157.1:0-2574 GCA_002365735.1 Actinobacteria bacterium UBA3120 | reverse complement strand
GGAGCCACACTCATTTGGGCCAACTGCCCAGCCCCGATCATGCCCACCGTGGGACCGATTTCGTGCCCAGATTCTTGTGCCACAAGACAAACTTAGTGCTTTGGTAAAAACACTTTGCTAAATAGTTAGACTGCGCGGGTGCGTGGTCCGAAGAGTGTTGTGAAATCTGTGGACTCATGGGTCACCGGAATTTGGCGCGAACTTGCCAAATTCGGAATTGTTGGCCTCTCCGCACTCGTGATTGACATTGGACTTTTTAATCTATTGCGCTTTGCCGGTGGCCAAGGGCCGATGTATGACCGCCCAATTTCTTCGAAGATTATCAGTGTGGCAGTTGCCACAACTTTCGCCTACTTCGGAAACCGGTACTGGACTTTCCGCAAGCGCGGCCGGACGAATATGGGCCGAGAATACCTGATGTTCTTCGGACTTAATGCGATCGCAATGGTAATCGCAATCGGGTGCTTGTGGTTTAGCCACTACCTGATGGGCTGGAACAGCGTTCTCGCCGACAACATCAGTGCAAACGTCGTAGGTCTGAGTCTCGGAACCACTTTTAGATTTTGGTCTTATCGTAAGTTCGTCTTCCCCGAAATCCCCAACGACCTCGCGCATCAAGGTGAGCGTGAACTGGCCGAGCGAGATGCAATTACGCCAATTTAGACATTGGGTGTGGCTTTTCCTACTCAGGGGCAGAACCACTACCACGGCGTCGTGAGTCGTCCAGTTCATGAAGCTCGTAGACCTGCCGTTGGATGTCTTCGACATTGGGGACATCGTTAATTACTAGGTCACCATCGTCGCTGGCTGATTCGATTTGCAGAGTCCCGTAATTGAGAATCCGGCCAATCACGCCCACTTCAAATGAGACGTTATTGACTTTCGCTAGGGGCATGTCTCGACCTTGTTTGGTGAGCAGGCCACGGCGGACAATTATTCGCCGGCTGGTAAAAACATATTGTGTGCTGAGCCAACCTAAAAAGGGCCTTGCGACCTGCCAGATCAAAATAAATGCGGCCGCCCCAACGATTATCCAGCGAATTATGCTGTTATCAGTCAAAAAAAATGCCCACGTCCCAATGAAGACTGCAATTATCAGAACTGTTGCTGGCCAAATCAACGCCCGAAAATGCGGCTTGATCTCAAATGCAATTGTTTCACCTGGCGCTAAGAGTTTTTCTGGGTACATGCATAAATAGTGGCATGCACCACGTCTGCTGCGACAACTACCTCGGGCTTTTCTCCCACACGTTGGATCACCAGATGCCCTGATTCGTCAATACCCACGCCTTGTGCGATAAATGTGTCCACCCCTGGGCGGGCAATACTCAGCTGGGCGCCAATACTCGAACACGCACTCTGATATCGCCCCGATACTTGTGAGGTATCCCAAGTGATCTCGCGCCAAGATTCAACAACGGCGTGCAGTGAACCAAGGACGGCGTGAAATACGGTCTGGGTATCAGGCAGGGGCGAACATAGATCGGCCAGTGCAACCGAGTCGGGGAAGTGAGCCACGGTGACATTAAGTCCAATCCCCACCACCCAGTGATCAGATATCCCCGCTGATTCGATCAAAATCCCGCCCAACTTTTTCCCGCCCGCGGTAATGTCATTTGGCCACTTCAACTCCACTGCGGCGCCCAATCCGGCACACGCGTCAAGCACGGCTAATCCAGAAATCAACGGCAACCAGGTGGTGGAAGGGCACCCGGACAGATCCACCAGTACCGAGCACCAGAGTCCACTGCCAGGCTCGCTTTGCCAACTGCGGTCCAGCCGGCCGCGACCGGCGGTCTGCTGATCGGAAACCACCGCGGTCCACGCAGGCACCGGCCCCCCACGGCAACGGCGCATCAGTTCACTGTTTGTTGAATCGACCGTGTCCAGCCGGATCACTTCAGGGCAAAAAGCAAGGGGGTGTCCAAAATCAGTGCGATCAGCCTGCTCCCAAATTTTTCCCACATGGATAAGGTACGCAGGTGATTACTTCGCCAGCTACCAGCACCACCCAGGAGGACGCATGAGCGCCCAGACGACCCCCGACCCGCACACCACGGCGGGGAAAGCGCAAGTTTTGGGATCCCGCCGCTCCGAAGCTGCCGGCAAGCGACAAGACGCCGTGGATAAACAGCACGCGCGAGGAAAAATGACCGCCATGGAACGCATTGACGCTTTCCTAGATCCTGGCTCGTTTCAGGCAATTGACGGACTCACCCGGCACCGTTCGCACAACTTCGGATTGGAAAGCAATCGTCCTTATGGCGACGGCGTAATCACCGGCTACGGGACTGTCGATGGCCGGCAGGTGTGCGTCTTTGCCCAGGATTTCACCGTCTTTGGTGGTTCACTGGGTGAAGTGTTCGGTGAAAAGATTGTCAAAATTATGGATCTGGCGTTGAAAACCGGCTGTCCCATGATTGGTCTTAATGACTCAGGTGGCGCTCGCATCCAAGAAGGAGTGGTCGCGCTCGGCCTTTACGGCGAAATCTTCTACCGCAATGTGATGGCGTCCGGGGTAATCCCACAAATCTCACTGGTGATGGGTCCGTGCGCTGGTGGCGCTGTGTACTC
>DEZY01000060.1:36131-40026 GCA_002365735.1 Actinobacteria bacterium UBA3120 | reverse complement strand
GTGAATTTGGATCTGATTTATGGCACTCCTGGCGAAACGGATTCTGATGTTCGTGATTCGGTGAATGCGTGTATTGACTCCGGTGCTGATCACGTTTCCGCGTACTCGCTCATTGTCGAACCTGGAACTCCCATGTCGAGGGCGGTTAAATCAGGTGCGCTGCCCCCGCCGGACGAGGACGAATGCGCCGATCGCTACAACATCATTGACTCGATGCTGCAGGGCGCGGATTTCAATTGGTATGAAGTTTCTAATTGGGCGAAGCCTGGTGGTGAATGCGAACACAACCAGGCCTACTGGACGAATGCGAATTGGTGGGGAATTGGGCCGGGTGCCCACAGTCACCTCAATGGTCGGCGTTGGGTAAACCACAAGCACCCGGCAACGTATGCCCAAGCACTGTCAGCAGGTGAGAGTCTGCAGGCTGATTCTGAGGAACTGACCCCGGAACAAATCCATGTGGAAACTGTGATGTTGGCCCTGCGGACTCGATCGGGGCTGGACATAGGTGAACTCAATTCTGAGGAAGTCAATCGAGCCAAGGCTTTGGCAGGACAGGGAATGATCCACGCGCAGGGCCTAGAGCAAGGGGTGATTCAGATCACTGATGCAGGGAGATTATTCGCGGATCGGGTGATTCGCGAACTCCTCGGCTGACGGATTCACGGTTCTGGCGTAGACTGGCACTCTAAATGCCAGAGTGCTAGAAAATACCAGAATGCTCAGGCAACGTGGTCCAAGAACCGTCGAATACGTGGAGGCGCACATGCTGGAGGATCGCAGACTTGCCGTGCTCCAAGCGATCGTGTCGGACTACGTCGCGACCCATGAGCCAGTGGGTTCAAAAGCTCTAGTGGATCGGCACCAGCTCGGTGTTTCCCCCGCCACGATTCGTAATGACATGGCGGCACTGGAAGAAGAGGGTTACATCACGGCCCCGCACACTTCTGCAGGGCGCATTCCCACGGATCTTGGTTACCGCATGTTCGTTGACCAAATCTCACAGGTGAAACCATTAAGTGCTGCTGAGCGCAAAGGAATCGACCGTTTTCTCTCCGACGCGGTAGATCTCGACGACATTATGGCCCGAACGGTTCGGCTGCTTGCCCAGCTAACCAAGCAGGTCGCAGTGGTTCAATACCCGTCGCTCTCACGCAGCCAGGTACGACGGATTGAACTTATTCCCCTCAATGAACACCGACTCATGATCATGTTGATTGTGGACAGTGGCCGGGTGGAACAACGCATTGTGGAGTGCTCGGTACCCATCGACGAAGTTCTGCTGGCCGATCTTCGTGCCCGGCTCTCCGTCGCGATTTCTGATCAACCTTTTTCATCGGTCCCGCAACGCGTGGAGGACCTCGAACAATCATTCAACACCGATAACCACCCGCTCGTGAGAGCGGTAATTGTGGAAATTCTGGAAACCGTGACCGCAAAGTTAGATGAACGGGTGGTGTTGGGTGGGGCGTCTAATTTGGCCCGCTACAACGAAGATTTTCCCATGACAATTCAACCGGTGCTCGAGGCGCTCGAAGAGCAGGTAGTACTCCTTCGGCTGCTGGGGGAAGTCGGGGCCGAAACAAAGCTTTCGGTCCGGATTGGTCACGAAAACCAAGTGGAAGGCTTTACTTCGACGTCAATCGTCACTTCACCCTACGCGAAGGAAAGCACGACGGTGGCTTCACTCGGAGTGATCGGACCGACCAACATGGATTACGTAAATTCAATGAGCGCAGTTCAAGCAGTAGCCCAATACGTGAGTCGATTCCTTTCTGACGATTAGAAAACGAAAATTTCGTCTACCTAAACCCTGTCCGCCTAAAACGTTAGCGAGTTAAGTGAGCTAGATGAGTACAGCTGCAACTGATTACTACGAACTCCTTGGAGTGGGCCGTACCGCGTCCCCCGAGGAGATTAAAAAGGCGTATCGCAGGCTTGCCCGCGAACTGCACCCCGACGTTAACCCTGACTTGGAACACCAAGAGAAGTTCAAAATGGTGACGGCAGCCTACGAAGTGTTGAGCGATCCGGAGAAGCGGCAAATGTATGACTTGGGTGGGGATCCACTGAGCAATCGGGGCGGAGGTTCGCCCGGCGGTTTTGATTTCGGTGACGTGATGGATGCATTCTTCGGTGGCCGGGGTCAACGTCGCGGGCCGCGCGGTCGGGCTCGTAGAGGCCAGGATGCGCTCATCAGTATCACCATTGATTTATCGGCGGCAGTTTTCGGTGAGGAAAAAGAAATCGCCGTGGACACAGCAATTTCCTGCGAAAAGTGCACTGGAACTGGCATGACCGAAGGCACCGAGGCTGCGACCTGCGTGATGTGCAAAGGGCACGGCGAGATTCAATCGGTGCAGCAAAGTTTCTTGGGTCAAGTCATGACCTCACGCCCCTGCCCCACTTGCCAGGGGCACGGAAGCACCATCCCGCACCCGTGCGTTGAGTGCTCCGGACAGGGACGGGTTCGTCACCGGCGAAACCTCACAATTGAAATTCCACCCGGCGTTGACACGGGAACCAGAATTCAATTGCAGGGTCAAGGTGAAGCTGGCCCCAACGCGGGTCCGGCTGGCGACCTCTACATTGAGATTGTGGTGCGCGGCCACGACCTCTTCGAGCGTCAAGGCGATCAACTGCATTGTGTAGTCACAATCCCCATGACTTCAGCCGCGTTGGGAACATCGATCAACATTGACACTCTGGATGGTCCCGAAGACATTACGATTGCCGCCGGAACGCAATCAGGTGCGGTAGTAACTGTGAAGCAAAAAGGAGCGGCCCGACTTCGAAGCAATGCCCGCGGCGACTTGTCTGTCCACATAAATGTTGAGACCCCTCGCAAACTCACGAGTGAACAGCAGGAACTACTCGAGACACTTGCGCAAATGCGTGATGAAAAACCCAACACGATTGTGACTCGATCTGATTCAGCCGGTGTCTTCTCCCGACTCAAAGAGGCGTTCACCAACAAGTGAGCGCATCAGTTTTTTTAGTTGACCCGCAATTCGTGAGTGACGCTGCCCTCGAGTCGATTTTGGAACTGCCCAAGGCGGTGTCCCATCACATGTCGGTCATGCGGATCGAACCTAATGAAGTGTGTGAGTTAGTTGATGGTCTGGGAAAACGCATCACCGGGAACTTAAATACCGCAGGCGAATTCGTCGTCAGAAATATTGCGGTCGAGGCGCTCCCCAGCCTGCGCATCGATGTTGCCCAGGCGCTCATCAAGGGCGAGCGACTTGAGAACTCACTGGACATGCTGACCCAGGTTGGTGTGACCGGGCTGATCCCGTGGATGGCTGACCACAGCGTGGTCAAGTGGCAGGGGGATAAACTCGCTAAGCAGTTCACCAAGTGGACCAACATCACACGGGCTGCCACCGAGCAGTCCCGCAGGTCCTGGACTCCTGAAATCCACGACCCGATGACATCTTCTGAATTGGCAAACCGATTTTCGACGTACGACCACGTAATCCTACTTGTCGAGGCCAGCGGGGACAGATATTCCGGGGTCGCCTCCGGGTCGGTGTTACTCATTGTCGGGCCGGAAGGTGGCTTAAGTGCGCGTGAGCGTGAATCCTTCGGCGAAGCCCAGTCCCTCACGTTAGGGGCAAGTGTTTTTCGCTCAGAAACAGCAGGGGTGGTGGGCGCTGCATACCTATTCACGAAGTCAGGGGAGTGGGATAGCCAAAGTGGAGACGCCATGCAAGGATTGAGCAATGCCTGATTGCATCTTTTGTTCGATTGTTTCCGGAAAGATCCCGGCGAATATTGTGCTGCGCACCCCGCAGGTAGTTGCCTTCACCGACCTAGATCCGAAAGCTCCCACCCACATCTTGGTAATTCCTACCGAACACCACGAAAATGCTGCTTCGCTAGCACGCGCCAA
>DEZY01000060.1:30216-36035 GCA_002365735.1 Actinobacteria bacterium UBA3120 | reverse complement strand
CATCTTGGTAATTCCTACTGAGCACCACGAAAATGCTGCGTCGCTAGCACGCGCCAATCCGGTTCAAGCGGCTGCTGTTCTCGCAGCGACAGAACAGGTTGCGGCAGAGTCAGGGTTGAGCGACTACCGAACCGTTTTTAATACCGGAGCAGAAGCTGGGCAAACTGTCTTCCACGCGCACGCTCATGTTTTGGGTGGCCGCGACTTGGGGTGGCCCCCCGGATGACCAAAACACTAGTTGAGGTTCCCGCTTCACAACCAATGGTCGCACTATTAGGTGTAGCAGATGAGTACCTCCAATTGATTGAGGGCGCATTCCCTGAGGTCGATATTTTGGTCCGTGGTAACCAAATCACTCTCGAAGGTGAAGGGAAATCCGTTGACACAATCGACACGTTGGTCACTGAGATGCTCGCCATGATTCGTACCGGGCAAGGGCTTAACGCCGATTCCGTTCAACGTTCAATTTCACTCATGAAATCGGGAACGCGGCCAAGCGAGTTAATGACCGCCAATATCCTGAGTAGTCGCGGTAAAACAATTAGACCCAAGACATTGAACCAAAAGAAATACGTTGAGGCAATTGACAACAATACAATTGTTTTTGGAATTGGCCCGGCGGGAACGGGGAAAACTTACCTAGCGGTTGCAAAAGCAATTCAAGCCCTGCAAGCAAAGCAAGTGACCCGCATTGTGCTAACACGCCCGGCCGTCGAGGCAGGCGAAAAGCTGGGCTTTCTTCCCGGAACGCTGTCGGAAAAAATTGATCCATATTTGCGACCCCTCTACGATGCGCTGCATGACATGATAGATCCTGACTCAATCCCGCGATTGATTACCAGCGGAACAATTGAAATTGCGCCACTGGCTTACATGCGCGGCAGGACGCTCAATGACGCATTCATTATTCTCGATGAAGCCCAAAATACGTCGGCTGCGCAAATGAAAATGTTCCTCACGCGATTGGGTTTTGGTTCCACCATGGTGGTCACCGGTGACGTCACGCAGGTGGACTTGCCCTCGGGGACCATGAGTGGATTGCGAGTGGTTTCTGAGATTCTGAATAACGTGGGTGACGTGGAGTTTTGTCGGTTGACTGCAAGCGATGTGGTTCGACACCGATTGGTAGGCGAGATCGTCTCCGCCTACGACCAATACGACCAAGTACAACAGAGCAAGGCCGCGGGGGCTCGGTCTACTTCATGAGCCGCCAACTGATTGAAATTGATAATGAAACCGCGGCAATAATCGACTTGGCCGCGATTGATCAACTTGTCACCCACCACCTTGAATTTTTGGGCATTCACCCCGAGGCACGAGCCGGCATCACCTTTATTGATCCCGAACGCATGGCCACGCTTCATGAAGATTGGATGCAAGAACCTGGCCCCACGGACGTGCTTTCGTTTCCTATTGATCAAATTACTTTGCCCAAAGCAGGTTCGGTGAGCGATAGTGGTTTCCTGGGTGACATTGTTATTTGCCCAGATTTTCTGCCGCCTCAAATGCTCGAGGCGGGCCGCACGCTGCAGCAGGAGTGCGAATATTTGGTTACCCACGGTATTCTGCATTTACTCGGGCTTGATCATCAGGAACCAGAAGCGCACGCCGAAATGTTCACTCTCACTGACACCCTCCTGCGCGATTGGCACACAGAGTGATCGTCATCCTTGCAATTTCTCTGATCTTGGTAGTGGTGGCAGGCCTGCTGATCAGTGCCGAAACCGCAATCAGTCGGATCTCGCGATCGCGAGTGGATGACCTCGAGGACACCAAAGCGAGCCTTCGACTATTGAGCGTGCTAGATGACCGCCCGCGTTTTGTAAACGTGTTGCTGTTCGTATCGACCGTCGCAAGCATTACGGCATTTGTTCTGGTGAGTTACCACGGAATGAATTGGCTGGTTGGTGGAACTAATCTGCCAGTAGTGGCTGCGTTTGCGATTTTGGCTTCGATTTTGGTTGTGATTTCTTATATTGGTCTTGGGGTAGCTCCCAGAACACTCGGCCGGATGCATTCCGAAAGGATCGCACTAGCAAGCGCAGGACCGGCTAGATTCTTGGCTGCAATTCTTGGCCCGATCGCAACCTTGCTGATTCATATTGGGAATGCCCTCACTCCCGGCAAAGGGTTTCGCCAAGGTCCATTCGATTCCCAAGCCGAACTGCGGGACCTAGTTGACCTAGCGTCAAGCGATTCACTGATCGAAGATGACGAACGAGCCATGATCCATTCGGTCTTTGAGCTCAGTGACACATTCGCGCGGGAAGTCATGGTCCCGCGTACGGAAATGGTCTTTATTGAGCGCAACAAATCATTGCGCCAAGCCTTGTCGCTCGGTCTGCGCTCATGGTTCTCTCGGATCCCCGTAATCGGCGAAAACGCTGACGATATTGTCGGGGTGATTTACCTTAAGGACATCGTTAAAAGGATTTTTGAGTATCGAGATGCTGAGCACACGGAAAAAGTAGAGGATCTCATGCGGTCTCCCTATTTCGTGCCCGATAGCAAGCAAGCCGATGACCTATTGAGGGACATGCAATCTGCCAGAGTGCACATGGCGATTGTGGTGGATGAGTACGGCGGCACGGCCGGCATTGTCACGATTGAAGACATTCTCGAAGAAATCGTAGGCGAGATCGCCGACGAATACGATACGGCAGCCCCCGAAGTCGAAGAGTTGGAAGGCGGAGGTTTCCGGGTCATGGCCCGCATGAATATTGGTGACTTGGCGGAGCTAATCGACATTGATATTGACCCCGAAGAGGAAGGGGTCGACTCAGTTTTAGGCCTGATGGCGAAAAAACTCGGTCGGGTTCCAATTGCCGAGTCACACATTCACGTGCAGGGATGGGATTTCACCGCCGAGGCGGGTAGCGGCCGGCGCAACCGGATTGGTTTTGTCCAAGCGGTGCCGGCCGAGCGAGTTGAGGAAAGTACGCCGAAAGAGGCAGACTCAGCACGTGACACGGATTAGTTCCGGTCAAGCACGATTCTGATCCGCCTAGCTTCACCGCTTTTTGCACTACCGCTGCTAGCGTGATTGTTCGATGAGAGAACGGACGTAGGTATTACATGACGAACACGGAGTTCAAGAGTGGATTCGCAGCAATTGTTGGACGCCCAAATACGGGAAAGTCCACGTTGCTCAACGCGGCGATGGGAAGCAAAGTTGCGATTACCTCAGATCGCCCACAAACGACCCGCCGGGTGATTCGTGCAATTATTACGCGGCCAGACGGCCAGTTGGTCTTGGTTGACACGCCTGGAATTCATCGCCCACGGACCTTGTTGGGGGAGAGACTCAATGATGAAGTGAAAGACACATATTCAACAGTCGATGCTGTCGCACTGTGTATTCCAGCTAATGAACCGATCGGACCCGGTGATCGATTTATTGCCAAGTCGATTGCTGGTTTATCGAAGAGTATTAACTTTGCGCTGGTAACCAAAACCGATCTAGGCAATCCCGAACAGATTGCAAAGCAACTTCTGGCAGTGGAGAAACTTGGGCAAGAAGTTGGGTTGACTTGGAGCGCGATCATCCCTGTATCCGCCAAATCAGACGATCAAGTTGATGTTGTAGTTAATGAACTCATGAACGCGATGCCACCTGGTCCTCAGTTTTTCCCAGGAGACACGGTGACCGACGAGCCTGAGGAGATTTTCATCGCTGAATTGATTCGGGAGGCAGCCCTTAAGGGTGTCCAAGACGAGTTGCCGCACTCGATTGCGATCACGATTGAAGACATGTCCTTGCGGGAAAATCGCCCCGAAAACTTTCCCCTAACAGATATTTACGCCAATCTTTTTGTGGAGCGTGACAGCCAAAAAGCAATTGTGATTGGCAAAAGCGGAGCGCGTCTGAAGCGAGTAGGCACGGAGGCACGGGTTGAGATTGAAAAATTCTTGGGTACCGCCGTGTTCTTGGACCTTCGAGTTAAAGTTGCCAAGAATTGGCAGCGAGACCCCAAACAGCTACGGCGTCTCGGATTCTGACTCGTCACTTTCGCGAATGATTTCAACGGCTACGCTCCTTCGGCGAGAAACGGTACGCTCCTCAACCTCTGGGTGTAGTTGGTAACGGTGGGCGTAGGCCTCAATAACTGCAATGACAATTGCTACTAATGGAATGCCAATAATCGCACCAATCGGACCAAACAGAGCGGCACCAACAAAAACCGAACCCAGGGCCACACCCGAATTAATGTCCATGGTTGCTGTAGAGATTCGCGGGGTGAACACGTAGTTTTCAAACTGCTGGTAGACGCTTGCGAAGAGCACGATCCATAAAATATCGATCGGTTGTTCAAATGCGGCGAAGAGCGCGGGCAACGCAACGCCGATATAGGTACCAATGGTGGGAATGAATTGGCTGACCAGCCCGGCAAAAATTCCCATCGGCAACCAGTAGGGGATGTCAATCAGATAGAAAAAGCCGACATGTGCCGCAGCCGATAAAGTTGCAAGGGCCAGCTTGGAAATGAGGAATCCACCGGCTTTTCGTACTGCGATATCCCACACATTGATAAATACGATCTGCCGGTTGTGGGGGAGCCAGCTAGCCACGAAACGCTTAATCCTCGGTGAGTCTGCCGAAAAGTAGAAGCTGAAAACTAAAACAGTGAGGAAGCTGAAAGCAACGCCTAAAACGCTAAATACGACACCGAATATTCCTCCCGCGAGTGAAGAGGCGATCGAAGTTATTTGATCGGTGGTGAGGTTGAGGTTTGAGGTAATTTCAACCGGATCGATGTTTGCATCGAACGTTGAATTAAACCACCGAACCAGGTCCAATATCAGCGCCGGCATCGCTGTAATAAGTTCGGTAATTTGGGTTGCGAGCGCCCCGCCAAAGAGAGCAATGAAGCCGCCAACTAAGGCAACCCCCCCGATCGCGACAATGCTCGTCGCCAAACCACGCCGCATGCCACGCTCGGCGAGGCCCGTGACAATCGGGTCAATTGAGATCGCCAACAGCCATGCGAGGAGCAGATTGAAGAAAAAACCGGCGAGAAGAGAGAAAGACCAGGTCACCATCTGAAAGATCAAAACCCCGATCAGGACTAAGAAAATTGACCTTCTCAGAAATCGTGGTTCTAGAGCAATGAACGCGATATTGCGCTTGGGGCGGGCTGTTTCGTCCGGAACAGGTTCGCTGTGATCAGACATGCCGCTCCTATCCGGAAAATTGGTCCGCAAATATCCTGCGTTGGCGCTTAGAATGTAGTGTGCCAGTTTATCGCGATGAAGCAGTAGTGCTTCGGGCTCAAAAACTTGGCGAGTCTGATCGAATTGTCACCTTGTTGACTCGAGGCCACGGCCGAGTCCGGGCGGTTGCTCGGGGAGTTCGCAAAACATCGAGTCGAATTGGCGGGCGTCTTGAGCCATTTGCCCACGTAGACATCCAGTTGTACACGGGTAAATCGCTCGAAAATGTTACCCAGGTGGAGAGTATTTCAGCGATGGGTGGTCAGCTCTCATCAGACTACGTTGCGTGGACTTGCGGTACAGCAATGCTCGAAACAGCGGAGCGGCTCACCCCACACGAAGGCGAGCCGGCGGTTCCGCAGTTCGCGCTGTTGATTTCGGGACTGCGATCCATGACCGCACAAGAGCATGACCCAAGACTTATTTTGGACAGTTACCTGCTTCGATCCCTCGCCGTGGCTGGTTGGTCACCTTCATTCCACGACTGTGCGCAGTGCGGCAGCTCAGGCCCGCACCGAGCTTTTGCCATCGCGGCGGGCGGGATTGTGTGTGATGGGTGCCGACCCCCTGGTTCAGCGGCTCCCACACCGGAAGCGATTTCCCTGTTC
>DEZY01000060.1:26612-30144 GCA_002365735.1 Actinobacteria bacterium UBA3120 | reverse complement strand
CGGCTCCCACGCCGGAAGCGATTTCCCTGTTGGGAGCATTGTTGTCGGGGGAGTGGGATCGAGCGGAAACAAGTGAGTTACGTGCGCGGTCCGAAGCGAGTGGACTTATTGCAGCGTTTCTGCAGTGGCATCTTGATCGGGGCCTCAAGTCGCTGCCACTCGTTGACCGCAAAACTGTGGGGGGTGTGGCGTGAAAAAATCATTTCCACCGCCACCGACACACCCCAGTGGGGTGCAACCGCCCAAGTTGCCAAAAAATTTGATCCCCAAGCACGTTGCTTTAGTGATGGATGGCAATGGGCGCTGGGCTCAGGAGCGAGGCTTACCCAGAACTGCAGGACACGAGGCGGGTGAGGCGAGCCTGCTCGATTGCGTGCACGGGGCGCTTGAACTGGGCATCGGCGCGATTTCGGCTTATGCTTTCTCAACCGAAAACTGGCGCAGGTCCCCGGAAGAAGTTCGATTTCTTATGGGATTTAATCGTGATGTAATCCGGCGCCGCCGAGATGAAATGAATGAACTTGGGGTGCGAATTCGTTGGGCGGGCCGCAGGCCCAAACTGTGGCGCAGTGTGATCAAAGAACTTGAGGAAGCCGAAAAACTTACCGCAAAGAATTCTCAATTGACGCTCACCATGTGCGTTAATTACGGTGGCAGGGCCGAGATCACTGATGCGGTTCAGGCAATTTCCGCTAAAGTCGCGAGTGGTCAGATACAGCCGAGTAAAATCACCGAGCGCATGATTTCGGCGCATCTTGATGAACCCGATATGCCCGATGTGGATCTATTCGTGCGCAGCTCCGGTGAGCAGCGCATGAGTAATTTTTTGCTATGGCAGTCGGCTTATGCTGAATTTGTCTTTCTTGACACACTTTGGCCAGACTTTGACCGCAGGCAGTTATGGGAGGCGTGTGAAATCTACGCTGCTCGGAACAGGCGGTATGGCGGAGCCAGTTAGCTGCAGTTCGGGCACAGCCCAAAGATTTCCAGGGTGTGACTAACATTGGTGAAACCGTGAGTGTGAGATACCGACTCGGTCCAACGCTCCACTGCCGGGCCTTCTACTTCCACGGTGAACCTGCATTCGCGACACACCAGATGGTGGTGGTGTGCATCACTACACATGCGGTACACGGCTTCGCCATCTTCGCGGAGGATCACATCAACGTCTCCCGCGGCGCTAAGTGTCTGCAAAGTGCGATACACCGTGGCAAGCCCAACGCTGTCGCCCCGCCCTTTCAAGTATTCATGGATCTCTTGGGTGGATCGAAAATCGTCTAACTCGGTTAAAGCTTCGGCAACCGCCGTGCGCTGTCGTGTGGTTCTAATTCCAAGAGATGCCATGGGTCAGACCTTAATGTGGATGATCGTCGAGGTGGTGTTCTGTGGGCAAAATCAGGTCCGTGGTTTCATGTTCGTGTAAAGATCCCAGGCCGTATGCGTTGGTCAAATTTTCGGTGGTGAGCACATCTGCCGGCTTTCCACAGCCGACAACGCGCCCAGCGGTCAGAATCACGTGGTCAGCGGCCCGGGCTTCCTCGAGGTCATGGGTGGTGAGGACAACCGAGCATCCGCGCACAGGTTCATCGTGAATAATCGAGTCAATTGCTTTGGCTGAATTAATGTCCAAACCGGTGAGTGGCTCATCTAGTAAAAGCATCGCGTGGTCCTGTGCGATTCCTTGGGCAACATAAACCCTTTGCCTTTGACCGCCAGAGAGCTCGGTGAGATGCCGCTTGGCGAGGTGTGAAATTTCTAGTCGCGCCATCGCCGAGAGCACTCGATTCTTATCTTCCTTGGAAGGCCGACCGAAAAGTCCCAGTCCCGGATACCGAGCCATTGCAACAGCCTCCATCACGGTGAGCGGGGTACCAGCGGGCACGGTCGTGTATTGCAGAACATATGAAATTTGGGACTGACTCAAAAGTGGCGTGTTATTAAACACACTGAGGTTCCCGCTACTAATCGAAAGTAAGCCCGCAATTGCATGCAAGATTGTTGATTTGCCGCTTCCATTGGGCCCGATAATCGCCGTGATTTTCCCGGCTGGGATGGAGAAATCAGAGGCAGAAATTGCCACTCGCGATCCACGGGTGATCACGACTCCTTCGGCGGTAACAACGTCAGCCACGCGATTCCACCATTTCCCTTCGCTTTGATCTCAATTTAGTAATTGTTAGCACAATGAAAAAGAGCACCACCGGGACAATCGCCATAGTGGCGGAGCCGGCAGTATTGAAGTGGAAACTCAGAGTAAGCCCAGCCCACACAGAGAACACTGCAATAAGTGCGGCGGTGAGCATCATGCGGGGGACTGTGCGTGAAATTAGTGCAGCGGTTGCTGGCGGGCCAACAAGCAAACCGAATACGAGCAGTGTCCCAACTGATTGGTAGCTACCAATTACGGCAGCAGCAATAAGAACCAACAAGGCCGCATGTGCGCGCTGTGGTTTGAGCCCCCAGAGTTGCGCTTTTTCTTGGTTAAAGGACAAGGCGAGCAGGGGTCGGTAGAGCAACGTTGCCGCAGAGATCACAATAAGTGCCAGGATTGCTTGTGTGATCAGATCTTGTGCAGTTACTCCCAGGGCATCGCCAAATAAGATCGTGGTCAGACTCCCGGAATAGGAATCAAGTCGAGAAATAATCACCACACCCAATGCCAACATGCCCACAAAAAGCAAGCCAATAGAGGTATCTTCGCTGAGGACAGTTTGTCTATTCACCAATTCAATGGCGAGCACCATGACAAGTGCCGCGGCTGCTGCTCCGATGAGTGGATTGATATCGAATACCACAGCAGCCGCGACGCCCGGGACAATTCCATGGACAAAAGCGTCTCCGAAGAAACTCATGCCTCGTAGAACCAACCAAGTTCCCACAACGGCGGTCATTACACCCGCAAGGATTCCGCCCGCTAACGCCCGCTGTTGAAATCCAAGCGCAAACGGGTCAAGAAACCATTCCATCAGGTCAGCCTTGCAGACCCTGTGCGATTAGTTGCGCATCGGTGCGCATCATGTCGATATAAGTTGCAGCTGGCGAGTCGGGCGCCCCAAGGCTTCCCACGTAGAGGGGGATCACTGAGATGTCCGCACCTGTCTCTGTTGCGACAGCTTCGGCCAGGGCAGAGGGCTCTGCGGTGTTCGCAAAAATTGCGGTTACGCCTTCAGCGTCGATGGTCGCAACCAGTTCAGCGAGATCAGCCGAACTTGGTGAAGCCAAGGTCGTACCGGCGGGAATTACGGTCCCGGCAATCTCGTATCCATAAAGATCGGCCAAGTAGCCGAGTGCGTCATGGTCGGTAACCAAGATGCGGTTTTCTACCGGCACGGACTCCAAGATTTCCCGTACATCACTTTCCGCGGCCTGGATCTGGGTAGCGGTTGTATCCGCGCAGGTGGTGTAAGCAAAGTCGCCGGTTATCTGAGTGAGCTCGACTCCCATCAGTTGGGCGGCATCTGCCATTCGATTCATGTCAAACCAAAAGTGTGGGTCTAAGTCTCCATGGTCGTGCGCGTCGCCTTCCTCGTCT
>DEZY01000060.1:19810-26438 GCA_002365735.1 Actinobacteria bacterium UBA3120 | reverse complement strand
AGTGCGCGTCGCCTTCCTCGTCGTGCATTCCTGCCCCGAACTCAATGGGGTTGATCAGGGGTGCGATTTCAAACACATTCGCACCATCATTTGCGGCGTTTTCCAGTGAGTCAATCAGTCCGCTTTCTAGGTCAAGTCCGTTTGAGATGACTAGGTCAGCGTTGATCATGGATGCAACCTGATCTGATGAGGCCGAAAAGTCATGTGCATCAGCACCGATCGGCATAAGCACTTCGACCGTGCCTCCGGCGCAGGCAACAATATTGTTGGCTACGTCACCCAAAATGGTGGTGGTGGCGACCACCGAGACAGTTCCTGGGGCGGATTCGGGTGTCGCCGAGGTAGTTGGCTGGGATTGAGTCGTGGCCGTGTCTGAGCTTGAGCAAGCCGAGAGGATCAGGGCGCCGGTGGCTAGGACGCTCACCAGGGCAATTTGTGTATTAGTTATTTGTGTTTTAGTCATGAGTGGAACGTACCTTTAATGATAATGATTGTCAAATGCAATAATATTAGAAGGATCCGCCCACTTTGAGGATCGCCAAACCACCCAAGGCGCCAACAACCAAAACTCGCATAAAGCGCCGACCCGGACTTAATAGTGGCCAGGACAGGGCGAGTAGCCAGCCCAAAAACGCGCCCACAATGAGCAGAAACACTGCGCCCAGCCAGGCCCACGCGTCGCTCAGAATCAAGCCTAAAAGTAATGCAGAACCCAGGCCGACAATGAGTAACCAGCGGGGGGCGGTGGTTACCCGAGCCAGTACGGGGAAACTTTTGCGTTCAAACGCGGCGCGGCGCGGGCTTGTTGAATACTTCGGGGTATTCGGGACTCGGGGTGCGGCTGGTTGATTATTGCCAGATTGAAAGTGCGGGCCACCTGGGCCACGGACGCCGCCGTTACCTTTTGGATCCTTCTTATTCCTGGCCACGGCTCTCCCTCTCGACGGATTTTGGGCCCGAGATTAAATCCGAGCGCCCCACAAACTCTAGTGCGCGTTAATGTTTGCAGGTGAGCCTGCCAGATTTTATGAACACCCAAGCAAACCCGATTGCTGTCGTGGGGCAACTGAACGTGCCCGCAGCCGAACGGGATTCATTCGATCAAGGTTATGACCGCATGAGTGAGCTTTTTGGCGAATCCCCTGGTTTGTTGTCGATGGAACTGGGCCAGTCAACTGACTCGCTCGAAGATTTGACCGTGATTCACAGGTGGGAGAGCGTGGGTTCCTACCGAAAAGCTTTGAGTCGCTACGAGATCAAGGCTGAAGTCATTCCCTTTTTATCCCAGTTTACGCGCGACTCGGTTACCGTGGAAATAATTAGTGACACTCAATCTGGCAAGGTCGTAAGCGGGGCAAGCTCACTCGCGCCGGACTCTGACACCTTTGACCGGGGGAGCGTCCACGGTGAACGCTAAATTTGAAAACCTTTTCGATGCAGGTATCGAACTTGGCTCACTTCTGCGTGAAGAACACTCGGAACTAATTTCTGATGCTCAGATCGGGTGCATCATGCCCAATGGTGTTCCGGTGGCGCTAGGCATTGAAAGCGTGGTGGGGGCCCGGGATCTATTTGGCATTCACCTCAGTCGCACGCTGGAGACCGCCGTACTTGATTCGGGCTTTGTCGCTGACTTCGATGCCGGCCGAGTAGAAGGCAGAAGGGTGATCCTGGTCGACGACGGGGTCGAGACAGGAACGGCGGCAATAGTTTGTGGTGAATGGCTCAAATCTTTGGGAGTACTCGAACTCGTTTTAGCCGTCCCCGTCTGCCCACGCACGGCCATGAATCGATTGCAGTTTCTTTTTTCCAGCATTGTGACGGTTCAAGCGCCACTTGGTGCTCGTTCACTTGCCTGGCATTACCTGGATTTTGACGTAATCGATCACGAAAGTGCGATCGCACTTCTCGATGCGCGATCGAGGGCTTTGGGTCAATAAGGCCCACCATTAGACTGCAGCCATGGATCGTGTTGACGCAGTCGTAAACCTTGCCAAACGCCGTGGATTTGTTTTTCAATCCTCTGAAATTTATGGAGGTAGCCGTTCGGCTTGGGATTATGGCCCCAATGGTGTTGAGTTCAAAGAAAATGTTCGCAAGCAGTGGTGGCAATCTGTCGTCCGTGAGCGCAATGACGTCGTGGGACTTGATTCCTCGGTCATCTTGGCCCCACAGGTGTGGGAAGCATCGGGACACGTCAACGCATTTGTTGATCCACTGACTGAATGCAAGAACTGTCACAAGCGTTATCGGGCAGATCAACTACTCGACGCTTATGAAGAAAAGCACGGCAAGCAAGCAGTCAATGGCCTCGGCGACCTCAACTGCGTTAACTGTGGGACAAAAGGCCAATTCACCGAGCCGCGGGACTTTAATGGGATGCTGCGCACCTCCATTGGGGCTGTTGAAGATGCGGGTGCGGTGCACTACCTTCGGCCTGAAACTGCACAGGGAATTTTTATTAATTACCTCAACGTGATGACCGCCGCGCGGAAAAAGCCACCATTTGGGATCGGGCAAACTGGCAAGAGTTTTCGTAATGAAATTACTCCGGGAAACTTTATTTTCCGCACCCGGGAATTTGAGCAAATGGAAATGGAATTCTTTGTAAAGCCCGGTACCGACGAAGAATGGCACGACTACTGGCTTGATCAGCGCTGGAACTGGTACGTGGACCTGGGCATGAACCCCGAGAACATGCGTCGCTTTGAGCACCCACTGGAAAAGTTGAGCCACTATTCAAAGCGCACAGTGGATATTGAGTACCGATTCAAATTTGCTGGAAGTGAATGGGCCGAACTTGAGGGTGTTGCAAACCGCACCGACTTCGACCTCAAAACCCACAGTGAGCACTCGGGAACTGATTTGAGTTACTTTGATCAAGAGTCCGGTGAGAGGTGGACGCCATACGTTATTGAGCCAGCTGCTGGTTTGACCCGCGCTGTTTTTGCATTCCTCTTAGATGCCTACGACGAGGATCAAGCACCCAATTCAAAGGGTGGGGTGGATACCCGCACCGTGTTGCGTTTTGACCCGCGGCTTGCTCCGGTGAAAGCCGCAGTCTTACCACTTTCGCGTAATGCAGATCTGGGGCCTAAAGCGCACGGCATTGCCGCAGAGTTGCGCAAACGCTGGAATGTTGATTTTGATGACGCAGGTGCTATCGGTCGCCGTTACCGCAGACAAGACGAGATTGGTACGCCCTACTGCATCACGGTGGACTTTGAGTCACTCGAAGATCAAGCAGTGACGATCCGTGATCGAGACACCATGGCCCAAGAACGCATTGGCATTGATGCGCTCACCGGCTGGTTAAGTGAGCGCATCCCGATCTAATTGTTCCAATCCTCGATATGTCCTTCGGGACGATCTAATGGGCACGGGGCTGTCAGCAAGCTGCCACAGTCCGCACACTCCGCGTCCAGTAGGTAACCCGCTATTTCGTAGTCCTCAAAGACGACCTTCACCACCATCACATTGCCGCCACAAACTACGCATGCGTTGGTGGGAATACCCCGCTGGTCGATTGTGTCTGAGCCCTGTGGGCTCTTCTGGCCTCGATGGTTGTGTTTCACGGCTAGTTGCCGGTAGCGGGAATGCCTGCAACAGCCCGCTTAAGTCCGTGACCGGCGGCGATGCGAACGGCCTTACGTGCGGGAATGTCCAATGGTGCGCCAGTCTTGGGGTTTCGCCCGGTTCGCGCGCTGCGTTCTACAACGTCGAGGGTGAGGAATCCAGGGATGGTGACCTTTTCTTGGTTCATCAGTGACTCGATAATCACGGCTTGAATGCTGGTAAGAACCTGCTCGACGCTGGCGGTGGGAACCCCACTGTGAGTTGAGGCGGCGGTGATGAGTTCAGAACGGTTCATATGACTCCTTAGTGATAATGATTTTCATTACCATAACATATGAGCCGATATTCATCGGTTCGCAGGTGATCGGTTAACACCCGCGTGTCGCAGGAATCACTCGCGAGGTGGTTTGTAACCCTCAGATTCAATGCGGGCCGCATTTCTGGGGAGCAGGAAGCTCAAGAGCAGACCGAGGAAGACGAAAATTCCAGCTATTATGGAAACTGACTTAATCGCTGTGACGAATCCTTCGGAAGCTCCCGCAACCAGCTCTTCACCATTGGGCTGCGCGGCCAATGATGGAATCGCTTGCCCCGCGCTGTTTGCAACAGCGTCACTGACCTGCTCGGCTTGCGCTGCTGGGATCCCACGATCTTCAAGGTGACCGGCAGTTGACCCTAGGCCAATCAGCAACGTGGTTCCAATCAAAGCAGTACCAATGGCCGCTCCCACCTGGCGTGAAGTTGACTGGACAGCACTTGCTTGACCGGACTCAGCGACCGGCACTTCGGAAAGGATGACTCCCGTGAGTTGCGCGGTGGCGAACCCAACGCCCATTCCGTAAATGAATAGCCAGGGCGCCATGCCCCAGCCAGTAATGGTTTCAGAAATTATGATCCCCAGACCCACGATTCCAATTACTTCCAAGACCATGCCGATTTGCAGAACGCGCACTGGTCCAAGTCGTTGCGAGAGTGGCGCGCCCGCGCCAGATGCGGCAAATGAACCCAGGGCAAGTGCCAACAAAATGAAACCGGTTTGCAGTGCGTCGTAGCCCCGGGTCGCCTGCAAGAACAGTGGAATGGCAAAAAGCAACCCGAACTCACCAAGGCTGACCACAAGTGCAACCCCGTTACCGGCACCGAAACTCTTAATGCGGAACAGGCGCAGATCCAAAATTACGACCTTGTCGGCGGCGATCCGTCGCTTTTCAACAATAACCATGAGCACCAAAGCAATAACCCCGAGAACCCCCGCAACGAGGACGACCGAAACAAAGTCAAGGGGCCACGTCCAGCCGCCAACCGCGAAGTCGACTGTGGGCGAGAGCCAGCCGTACCGCTGCCCTTCGATCACGGCAAATACGATTCCGACCAGTCCGAGCGTGATGAGTAGGGTGCCGGGAACATCAAAGCCCTTGCGTGCGTACAAATCGCGAGTTTCAGGAACAACTGCAATCACACCAATAATGACAAAGATTCCGATGGGAACATTGATTAAAAACGCCCAATGCCAGGAAGCGTAGGTGGTGAGATAGCCGCCAACTAGCGGCCCTAGGGCAGCCATGCCACCGATAGTTCCGCCCCACACCGCAAATGCGACGGCGCGTGATTTGCCAACAAAAACCGCGTTAATGACAGAGAGAGATGCCGGCAAAATCATGGCCCCGCCAACTCCCTGAAGGGCGCGGGCAGTGATCAGGGTCACCGACGAATCTGAGGCGGCAACCAGCGCACTTGCGAGCACAAAAGTGATCACACCGACGATGAGGAGCAGTTTGCGACCGAAACGGTCACCCAAGCGACCAAAGAAAATTAGTAGGGAAGCAAAAGTTAGCGAATACGCGGCGTTAATCCACTCTGCGTCATTGGTGGTCAGGCCAAGATCGGTAACCATGGTGGGGATTGCAACGTTCACCACCGTGGCATCGAGAATAATCATGGCGACAGCGAGGGCTAGGAAGATCAGGGCGACCCACCGTTTCTTTCCTTCTAACACCACATTGTGGATCGGTGGGGTAGTGGGGGTTGCCATTATTCTCCTTATATTGTGGATACGCGTCGCAGTATGCCGTACGGAGTGAATTTTACGGAACCGGACATGCGAAACTTGGGTAATGTCGGCCCAGCTAGCAATCGGATCCCATGTAGTTGACCCACCGGTCGTGCTAGCACCGATGGCGGGAATCACCAATCGAGCATTTCGCAGACTCTGTCGTGAGGAAGGTGCGGGCCTTTACGTCTCCGAGATGGTCACTTCACGTGCACTGATCGAGCGCAATGAAGCGACCATGGACTTGGTGAGTTTCGCAGCAGATGAATCACCGCGTTCAGTTCAGCTCTATGGAGTTGATCCACTCGTTATGGCAAAAGCGGTGTCAATCATTGTTGATGAAGACCGCGCCGATCACATCGATATGAATTTTGGTTGCCCCGTCCCCAAAGTGACCCGCAAGGGTGGCGGTAGCGCATTGCCTTGGAAGCGTGATTTATTTAGAGAGATTGTGGAACGTGCGGTGCAGGCAGCCAATGGGAAGGTGCCGGTATCTGTAAAAATGCGTAAGGGAATAGATGACCAGCATTTGACATACCTTGAAGCGGGGGAGAGCGCCGCTCGCTCCGGAGTTGCGTGGGTTGCTTTACACGGGCGAACTGCCGCACAAATGTATGGCGGCCACGCGGATTGGGATGCAATTAGAAACTTGAAAGACCATCTACGTCAATTCAATACCCCGGTGCTGGGTAATGGAGATATTTGGACCGGATCAGACGCACTGGAAATGATGGCGAGAACCGGTGCAGACGGGGTAGTGGTGGGACGAGGATGCCTGGGACGGCCATGGTTGTTCTCACAGTTGACCGCGGCTTTCGCTGGAGAAGAGTTGCCCACTGAGCCACGACTTGGGCGGGTGCTTCAGATTTTGCGTAGGCATGCCGAGCTACTGACTCTGGATTACGGTGAAGCAAAAGGCTGTCGCGATATGCGCAAACACATGTCCTGGTACCTCAAAGGGTTCAGCGTTGCGCATACGGTTCGGCAACCATTGGGAACTGT
>DEZY01000060.1:18296-19775 GCA_002365735.1 Actinobacteria bacterium UBA3120 | reverse complement strand
CGCCGCGCGCCCAGGAATTTCATGTGGTGTCTGTGGCGAGCATGGCGGTGATCCGGCTTCGATCCACTTTTTTAACTCAATCGGCTTGGACTACGTTTCGTGCTCGCCTTTCCGGGTTCCCGTGGCACGGCTTGAGTCCGGTCGGGCCACACTGCTGTAACGACTTGTTCACAAGTGTCGGTCCACCGAACTCGTGGGTGGACATGTGAACATGGGGNNAACTCAGAAGTTGGATCCGGTCCACGTGGCCGCACCTCGGGTTCGCGCCGGCCTGCGCTACCAGATCGTTGGTTAGAGACGTGTGAACTGACTTCTGAGGACCGAGTGAATGTTTCCTTGGCCGAACTCTCGGTCAGTGGTGGCTAACTTCGTACTCTGACACTGGTTAAAAAGGCCCGTCCGGGGGCGGTTGCTCACATTCACGTTGCTGTAACGACCGATGCACAAGTGTCGGTCCACCGTACTCGCGGGTGGACATGTGAACATGGGGCAGTGGCTCTGGAACCGGTAACTTCACCAGCGCGCATTTTCACATTCGTCCTTACGGTTGGATTGAGCCTTCTCCTTCTTATCCCAATTGGCGCAGCCGCCCAAATTGTTCTTACTTCGCAAATTGAAGATGAAAGCAAAACCGAAGTGATCGTGGTCATGGACCCAACGGGCGCGTGGAATAACCAGCGGGCTGCCAAAAGTGGACGGCTTATGCGTGCCTCTGAGCTGTACACATCAGGTGTCGCACCGGTAATAATGGTCACGGGACCTAACCGGGCTTTTGAAAAGTCCCGGGCGGAATTGGAAGAACTGGGTGTTCCGGCAAATGATGTGATTTATCAGCCAACAGGAACGGACACCCTCGGCACTTTGGCGGTAGTCGCGACCTTGCTCAAGGATCTTGGTTGGAGTTCGGCCACAATTGTGACCGATCCGGCTCACTCTGCTCGGGCGCAAGTGACGGCTGGAAAATATGGAATTGATTCCCACATGTCACCATCTTCGGGCGAGGGTACTTCACTCACCGCAGAATATGTTGCCCGCGAAGCAATTGCGTTAGTTCGGTACTACCTATACAACCAGTGGGAATTGCCACGCATCGTGGTGGACAAGTAAAGTCACTCATGTGGCGATTCCGCAGGGTTACAACGAACAAGATGTTCAACGGCCAGTTGCCGAGCCGGTTAAAGAAAGTATCCGAAGTGCATTCACCCGGGATCGCGCTCGCGTTCTCCACTCTGCCGCACTACGTCGACTTGCCGCAAAAACGCAGGTTCAACTAGCCGGAGTCGCTGACTTCCCCCGCACCCGACTGACGCACACCTTGGAAGTTGCCCAGATCGCCCGTGAACTGGGAGATGCTTTGGGCTGTGACGCTGATCTGGTGGAAGTAGCCGGACTTGCCCACGATCTGGGACACCCACCTTTTGGCCATAATGGTGAGGACGAACTCAACCGGCTCGCAGACTCAATTGGTGGATTTGAAGG
>DEZY01000060.1:9776-18175 GCA_002365735.1 Actinobacteria bacterium UBA3120 | reverse complement strand
CTGAACCTCACGCGGGCATCCCTTGATGCCTCCTGCAAATACCCGTGGGCCCGAACTCCGGGTAACCCGAAGTTTGGCTACTACGAGGACGACTCGGAAGTTTTTGCGTGGTTGCGTTCGGGTGCCCCAGGAACCCAAACCTGCCTAGAAGAGCAGGTCATGGATTGGTCCGACGATGTCGCTTATTCGGTACATGACTTCGAGGACGCTGTTCATTCGGGCTTAGTCTCAATCCTGGAATTTGATGACGAAAATGTCACTGATGAACTGTGTTCAATTGCCCGGGAAAGGTATTTGCCCGAGGTCCCGATCGAACAACTGCAGGAGGCGGTGTCACGACTTCGCCGCCTCGATTATTTCCCCAGTTCATTTGATGGCTCAATGCGCAGCATGGTGATGCTCAAGAAATTCACCAGCCACCTAATTGCCCGTTTTAGTGTGTCGGCTCAAATCGCGACCCAGCAACAGTATGGGGATCAGCGACTCACGCGTTATGACGCCACTTTAATTGTGCCCCAAGAGGTGCGAGACGAAGTCGCGGTAATGAAAACCGTTGCGGTCAAATGGGTCATGAATCGACCAGGAGCAGATCGAGCATATACCCGCCAGCGCGAAATCATTGCTGAACTAGTACATGCCTTGGTGCTCGACGAGGGTCGCAATCTTGAGCGTTGGCTCAAGCCAACTTTTGACAGTGCTAAAACCGATGGTGAACGGTTCCGCGTCGTGATTGATCAGGTCGCCAGTTTGACCGATATCAGTATTGAACAGTGGCACAGCCAATACTGTCGCTAGCGTGAAAAGCCGCGAACAACTTCAGCGCAGGTTTCAAGTTCTTCTCGCGTGTTGTAGACATGCGGTGAAACTCGAACCATGGAAGTCACACCGTGGGCCAGGTAGTCAACCTGTGAGTATTCAGGTGTTCCCAGGGAAACGTTGATTCCCGATTCCTTTAGTCCGGCGACAATTGCCGCAGCCTCAATCCGCTCATGCCGGAAGGTGATGATTCCACTTTTTTCAATTCCACGGTCTAGGACCTCAATGCCAGGGATTTCAGCGAGCATGCGCCGCATCTCTTTTGCTAGATAAGTGATCCGCTGCCCAATCGCGTCCAGGCCGAGTGCCAGTGAATAGTCAACCGCCGCCCCGAGTCCCAATAGAGCGGCATAATCCTTTTCCCAGGACTCGAATCGTTGGGCATTAGACCGCATGGTGTAGCCGTCAGGGTCCCAATGCGCTCCGTGCAAATCGGCCGGGAAAGGTTCAAGCTCGGCTAATGAGCGTGGTGAGCAATACATGAAACCTGTTGCCCGTGGGCCGCGAACAAACTTGCGGCCGGTCACACTTAAGAAATCAGCACCAATCTCGGTGACATCAATGGGCATTTGCCCAACGGACTGACATGCATCCACGAGATACCACGCATTTGATTGCTCCCGCTCGAGCGCATGACCAATTGCGGCAACTGGATTTATTAATCCGTTTTGGCTCGGGCAATGATTGATCAGGACTACCGCCACCTGGTCGTCGAGCATTGACTCTAAGGCGGCGACATCGGTTATTCCATTTTCGTCATCGGGAATAAATTCAAGCTGCACTCCATGGTGGCGAGCCAGTTGCATAACTGGCAACACATTGGATGCGTATTCGGACGACGATGCGAGCATTTTGGTGTGCGGACCGAAATCGTTTGCAAAATTTATGGCGCTAAATGCTCGATCCCATGAGTCCGTAGCTGAAATACTGAGTGCGATATTGGAACCACTGGTGTCCAGTAAGAGACCGATTGAATCGCGTACCGACTCAATTCGCTCGGCAGCCTGAGCGTGAGCTTCGTATCCACCGATCATTTCCTCGCGGCGCAGGTGCTCGACCATGGTGTCGACAACTATCGAAGGAGGCAGGGCGCTGCCGGCATTATTGAGGTGCACCACCTCGGCACAGCCGCGGGTATCGGCTCGAAGGCGGGCTACGTCTAAACCTGATCTGTCGTTGGCCATGGATGCATTCAACCTTGGTTCGGGCCGCTGGTGTGCACCGGTCGTAGACTGACCACATGGCGGGCCGGATCAGAGACGAGGACATAGCCCTTGTTCGTGAGCGAGCCCGCATCGACCAGGTTGTCTCTGAGTACGTGACCTTAAAATCCGCCGGTGGAGGATCCTTAAAAGGCCTGTGTCCATTTCATGAGGAGCGCTCACCAAGTTTCCACGTAACTCCAAGCCGTGGCATGTGGTACTGCTTTGGTTGTGGTGAAGGCGGCGACCTACTCAGTTTTGTTCAAAAAATTGATCATCTTAGTTTTGCTGAAACCGTTGAGAAACTTGCTGACAAAGCCGGGGTCCAGCTGCAATACGTTGACGGGGGATCGACCCCGAATAAACAACAGGGCCAGCGTAAACGCTTGATTGAGGCCCATAAAAGTGCAACTGAGTTTTACCAAGCGCAACTGGTGACACCGGAGGCGCACACTGGTCGAGAGTTTCTGACCCAGCGCGGATTTGAATCTGAAATTTGTACAACTTTTAGCGTGGGGTACGCCCCCAAAGGGTGGGACGCACTCACTAAGCACCTACGCCAGGCGGGCTTCAGCGATCAGGAGCTACTCGCCGGTGGTTTAGTGTCCCAAGGCAATCGCGGCGTTTACGACCGGTTCCGTGGCCGACTGGTGTGGCCAATTCGCGAACTCGGTGGTGACGTAATTGGTTTCGGTGCTCGTAAACTCTATGACGATGACGAGGGGCCTAAGTACCTCAATACCCCTGAAACACCTATCTATAAAAAGAGCCATGTTCTTTACGGTCTCGACATTGCAAAACGCCTGATTTCCAAGGAGCAGCAAGCGGTCATTGTCGAGGGTTACACCGACGTTATGGCCGCGCACCTCGCGGGTGTGGGTACGGCGGTAGCTACCTGTGGGACAGCATTTGGATCAGATCACATCAGGGTGCTGCGCAGGATTCTCATGGATGACGACCGGATGCGTGGCCATGTGATTTTTACTTTCGATGGAGATGCAGCCGGGCAAAAGGCAGCATTGCGCGCATTCGAGGAAGATCAGAAATTCGTGTCCCAAACTTTCGTGGCGGTAGAGCCGGGCGGACTGGATCCGTGTGATTTGCGGCTGCAACAGGGTGATGCTGCGGTTCGAGCACTTATTGAAAGTCGTGTGCCACTTTTTGAATTTGCCATCAAGTCTGTCTTGAACTCCTATGATCTGGGCACCAGCGAAGGGCGCATTGCAGCTTTACAGGAAAGTGCTCCTATTATTCGAAAGATCCGCGATTCGGCATTGCGGCCGGAGTATTCGCGGCGTTTGGCGGGATGGCTCGGCATGGACCCGGGCACAGTTGCCAAGTCTGTCGGTGGAAGCGCCCCTGCATCGCGTCAATCCCGCAAATCCACCGTTGGCTCAAGTGTGGAGCGTGAATCACTTAAGGCAGCATTGCAACTGCCCGGTGCCGTCAGCCATTGGTACGCCTCCGTTGAAGAGTCAGCTTTCACCCACTCCAAAGCTGCGGCGGTTCATGTAGCAATTGCATCGGCTGGCGGACCAACTGCGCAACTTGATGGCATGGCGTGGATCGACCGGGTGCTCGCCAGCGCCGAGAACGACGAGATCCGGTCGACGATCCGCGAACTCGCCGTTGAGCCGATGCCAACGGAAGCCGGATCGCAAGATCGCTACGCAGTGGGCATGATTGCCAGGTTGCTGGAAGTGGATTCGTCAAAAAAAATTGATGAGTTAAAAGGTGAGCTCACCCGATCCGAAGAAAGTGGAGATCCAACCCAATTGTTGAACCAGCTTGTCGAAATGGAGTCCTACCGGCGCTCACTGCGTGAAATTTCACTTGGTGAAGCCTGATGTTTGGTCGCAATCAGTTCGACAAGCAACTGAGGGTCGATGCACGCTTATTACAGGTCCCCTCGTCAGAGCGCATTATGGCAACGGCTTTGGGCCCAGCGAGTTACGAGCCACCCGTGGTAATTGCTACGGACAAAGCTCTCTATTTCGCGACCACGATCGAACCCAATCGCGTTGAGTGGCAGCAAATCGCCAAAGCAACCTGGGAGGACCCCTGGCTGGAAGTGACAACCAACCAGAACGTCCTGATCAAGCTTCACCTTGACCCATGTGGGGATCTTCCGCCCATGGTGCGTGATCGGGTCACGGCAAGTGTCCTATTTCGCGAAACGTTGACCCTAGACAACGGCGGTACCATTACGGCTATTGGTCGTCGCGAGCCCGATCGAACTGAGGTCTCCTGGCTGATTGAGTTCCATGGGGACCTAGACCCGAATGACCCGCTCACCGCGCAGGGTGCTGACACAGCACTGCGGGAACTGCGAAACACCCTCGGCGTGTAGCTAACGCCCGGCCACTTGATAGTCTTCGCCGGTCGATCCCCCATAGCTCAATTGGCAGAGCATTCGACTGTTAATCGAAGGGTTTCTGGTTCGAGTCCAGATGGGGGAGCCATCAAATTGCATGGTCTTGAGAAGCGAAATTTTCTCACCGCGTGTCTTTTCTGTTGTCACCGTTGCGGTTTTCTTCAAAGTAGTTTATTGTTCAACTATGACAACTGCGAGAATTACTCCAACAACGGATGGACCATACGAAGTCGACGGCGAGGCAACCATAGTTGCGCCAGACGGCACGGTGATCAAAGAAACGACCAAGACCTATCTGTGCCGCTGTGGGGCGTCCCAGTCAAAGCCGTTCTGCGATGGTAGCCACAAGCGGATCAACTGGAGCGAAGAGAGTTAATCTCTATCTTCTGGGCCCACTGGGGTGAGCAGTAACAGCGCCCGATTTAGCACACGTAAATGGTGAGATCCCCGCCCCTGTGAGGTTCCAGGAACGGGGATCTTCATCACCGTTAAGTCAGCATCGTTCGCGCTCAGGGCTGGTTACTTGTTTTTAAACTTCAGTACCGTTTTGTAGTAGCCCCTCGTGAGAAGCGTTTGTGTTTGAGTGCCAGTCACTCCGGAGCAGGCAGCCGTGCCGCCCATGATGGGCACTTTGTTAGTTGCGCCAGACTCCGGAAGGGTTAGTCCGGTGATCCAAACATCGAGCCCCTGGGTAATAATTTTACCTTTTTTGTATCCGTTATTTCCATAGAACTCGAGATGAGCCACATTTTGGATTGTTCGGGCAACAGCAGTTATCGCCATGATCGTGTGATTCGATGCAAATTCACCGATCCGATTACCGTCGGAGTCCTGTAAATCGCCATTGGACACCCGGACTTGACCTACCGCTTCCGTGGTGTAGTTGGAGCCATCGACAGGAACGACTTCCTTGTAGAACACCATCTTATTCCCACAGCACGCCTTTTTGGCAGTACCGTTAACCGCGCTGCTGGACGTGGCTGGAGATAGAACAAATGCTAAACACGTAGCCATTAAAATGGCGAGTATCCGTTAGACGGATCGTGGCTTTCTCTGATTCACTTAATGCTACCTCGTGACACTGAGAACGAGAAGTGTTACGGTCGGTACGTGAAAAAAACTCTCGTCACATTAGCCGCGTTCACGCTGGGAATTACCGGAATCGCTGCGCCCAGCCAAGCTGCTCCAGCGCCCGTTAGTTTCACTTTGAATTTTGTCGGGGTACCCTGCGAAGGCTGCACGGTCACCTGGCAAAACGGAGTCGATGTTGACGACCAGGGCTTTGGCCCGCAGGAAACAATCAAAAACGGATCTGTAACGTTTACGAGCGACCAAGGCAGCATGGCTCCCGGGTCCTTCAGTATTAACAATCCCAAATTCGGTTTCATCGATGCGGCTACCATCATCGTGATGCGATACAAAGGCAAAGCAGTGGGCTCACAAGTGACTCGAAAAAAAGCAGTGGCAGCAAAGCGGGCATCCTCGTGCTGGGTCGGCTACAACCCGGTGAGCAACGGGGGTACCGATTCCCCGACTGAAAACTCAATGACTATCAGGTTAAGTACCGTAAAAGACAAAGACATGTCGGGCAAGACGACCAAGTCAATTCTCTCTTGGGCAAGTCCCACGGCAACGGTAAAGGGTCAACTTATGGAGAAGCCGTCATCAAAATTCCTGTCCGCTAATAAAGGTCGAATTTTGGTCAACGGAGACCTAGCCTGCGGCTAAAGGGAACCAGATCAGTGAGATCGACCGACTTGATCTGCGTTGTGGTTTACGGCAAATTAGCCAGCGTCGCTGGTAGGACCTGAATCAAATCTCCAGGTAAGGGTCACCCATGAACCGTCGGAGCGGATCCTTGCTTGCAGAACGGAACCAAAAGTGATTGGCGCGAACAAGGTGTTTCGAGACTGTAAAGCGCCACCTATACCTATTAATCCAGAATATAGGCGAGTCACTCAGAAGCAGACCGGATTACACCTGAGTAAATACTTGTTCCCAACCCTGGGTCGCGACATTGAGAAGAATTGGTCAACAGAAACCGCGTTGGGTCACGTGACGATTGGAGATTAGCTGCTGGAATTTTGTCATTTGGGGAATCGATGCAAGTCTTCAGTGCGCGGCTCATAGCGTAGTGACAACAGTGAGGTAGAAAGGCATAGTTGCGGGGAAGCCTACGTTAACTACATCGATGGTGAGCAGGCTAACTGGGCGAAGGCGTACTATGCGGGTAATTTGTCACGACTGAAGCGGGTCAAGCGCAAGTATGACCCCGACAACGTCTTTGACTTCGCTCAGGCGATTCCTACCTAGCTCCAGCTATTTTATGTCCGGACTATTGTTTTCAATGTTGGATTTTCGTAGAGGTAGTCCAGGGATAGAAGATACAAGGAAGAAGATTGCGCCGATGAATGTTCCAGCATTCGCTAACTTGGGGTAGAGAGACTCCTCGGTTAACGCTGGAACGTAAGTGCCTATTGCCGAGGCAACGAAGAACAGTGAACCCCAGATGTTCAACAATGCCAAGGTGCGATCACTCATGGGATTGCCTTTGCGGTGTTGAATCGGATACTGCAGCGAAAAGAACATGGCACTTGCCACAACAAAGCAGATTGCACCCGTAAGGTCAGGCACCCATAGGATTCGATCTTGATGCGTGGGAGAGATGAATCGCAGTAGATCTCCGGTCGCCGATACTTGGAAAAATATTGCACCGGCGACTTGAATAGTTGCGGCTAAGGAATTTCTGTTTGCGAAGCGTCGAACTGCTTGCGGACCACTGGCACTGTGGATCGCCATGTGTCGACCGCGAACTAATTGCACGGTCGCGCCAATCAGGTAAAGCGTTGATCCGATCAGATAAACCGAAAGAATTGTCTGGCTAGGCACGCGTGGGAGTGTGGGCAAAACCGCACCGGCTGCAAAGAGGATCGAGCCAACGATAAACGTGCTGGCAATCCACCAGTCACCTTCTTGGGGAGCCCAGAGTCTTCGTTTGACCAAATATCGATGTGCCATATTGGACACAGCATATGAGCCTGGCTGGTAGGGCCGCCTATTGCGCTTACAGGCTCACCGCCATTATGAATTGCCGCGAAGGTATTGCGGGTTGTGACGAAAGTTAATAGAAGAGATGTGTGTGATTTTTGGGGTCACATTTTTCTGATTTTTTTGTAAAGGGGCAGCACGAACTCGACAAATGGGAGTAGAAATAGCGTACTGCGCCTTAGGGCGCGGGTCGGGCTAGGAAACTCAGCCAGTCAAAGGAAGCGAACCGTGAGGATCGCGCCCAAGGGCTCGGAAATGTTGTCGGAGCCGGTTGAGAAGAATAGTTCGAGGCAAGCCCAACGATCCTGTTGGTGGCTGGGGAAACTCGGTCATGAGCGAGGCGCACAACATTGGCGCCGGCGCCCTAAGAAATTGGGCGACAGGCGAGCTGCCCACAGTGAAGGCCCCTCACACTCATACTGTGCGGGGCCTTCCACCAGTTAAGCCCGAATTCACGGGCTGTCGGTGCAGGCCAATCGAGTCAAGAATCTTGGCTCACGTAATGATGGCAATTTTTCCCATGAAATCCTTCTCGCTGAAACGCCGCTGCGCCTCATGGATTTCGGTTAAGTCATAGCGCGCAGCGACTAAAGGCTGGATCCGGCCTTGCTCGATGTAGGAGATAAGGTCGGCGAAGACCGACTTCGGGTGGAAGGTGCACCCGTAAAAAGTGAGGTCCTTGAGGTAGAGGTCGCGAAGATCCAAAGCGACGTGTGGGCCGGCAACCGCTCCCGCAGTTGCGTAACGGCCGCCCGGGCGAAGTACTCGAAGCAGGCTCTCAAAGTGCGGCCCACCGACCAGGTCAATTACAACGTCGATTGAGGACTCACCCAGCTGATCGACCAGGTCGCCCGCCCGGTCAATTATCTCGCCAGCTCCGATTCGCCTCACGTCATCGGCACGGACGCCGGTCGTCGCGGCGACAACGGACGCTCCGCGCATGGCTGCAAGCTGCACCG
>DEZY01000060.1:7660-9598 GCA_002365735.1 Actinobacteria bacterium UBA3120 | reverse complement strand
GCGGCCGAGCCGACCCCGCCCGAGGCACCGGTGATGAGAACCCGCTCTGCACCTACCCGCGCGCGCTGAAGCAGCCCCTCGGCTGTGGAGTACGAACACGGAAACGAGGCGAGCTCGGCGTCATCGAGAGGACTGTCGATAACGAAAGCTTCACTTGCTCGCACGCTCAGATACTCTGCGAATGCGCCCTCAATTTCTGAACCAAGCGTGATCGGGATCAGATCGCCATCAACATTTACTGGCTCTTGCATCGTGCGCACCAGTACGCGTTCTCCAATACGCGCTGGATCAATGGCGCTACCCACGCTCGTGATCTGCCCGCAGCAGTCGGCGCCTTGGATACGAGGGAATTTCATGGGGTTCCCGGACCACGCCGCATCTGCCTCGCTACGACTCTGTGAATACCACCCGACACGCGTATTGATATCGGTGTTGTTGACGGCACTGGCGCCCACCCGGATAAGCACTTCTTCACGCCCAGGTCGAGGAATGGGCATGTCCTCACGGACTTGCAGTTGATCGATGTCTCCATGACCCATGAGCACGGCTGCCCGCATTACGTTGACATTCTTCACAGTGGATCCTTTGGAAACACAATAGGTGACATTACCGAAGCTACTAAGGGTCAACCACCACTGTTGGATGGATTGATTCGGCCCTTGCTATCCGCGATAGCAATATCAGCGGCCACCCGGGCGTTGTTGAGGACCAGTTGAATGTTGGCGTCAAGGCTGGCTCCGCCGGTGAGCTCAACGATCCGCCCCAGCAGAAATGGACTGGTTCCCTTACCGATGATGTTCCGGGCGCTGGCCTCGGCGACCGCGGTATTGATGGCCGCATCAATCACCGATCGGTCCATGCTGTATTCAACCGGGATGGGGTTGGTTACCAGCATCCCGCCGCCAACACCCAGGTCGCGCCGCACGGCCATTACCGCGGCCACTCCGGCCGCATCGTCGATCCGGTAATCAGCGTGGAAGTCGCTTTCCCGGCTGTAAAAGGCCGGCACCATGTCGGTGCCGAACCCAATTACCGGTACGCCGTGCGTCTCCAAATATTCCAGGGTCAGGCCAAGGTCAAGGATCGACTTGGGACCGGCACACACCACCACCACTTCGGTGCGCGCTAGTTCTTGCAGGTCTGCAGAAACGTCGAAGGTGGTGCTTGCCCCTCGGTGCACGCCGCCGATACCACCGGTGGCGAAAACCCTTACGCCAGCCATCGCGGCCAGCATCATGGTGGCCGCAACGGTGGTACCTCCGACCGTCCCGTGGGCGATCGTGAAAGCGAGATCACGCCGGCTTACCTTTACGGCTGTGTCGCCGGCTTGGCCCAGAGCATCGATCTCGTCGTCACTCAATCCCACGCGCATCTTGCCGTCCAAAACCGCCGTGGTGGCAGGAACAGCCCCACGTTCTGTAATGGCCGCCTGCACGGCTAAGGCCGTCTCAACATTGCGGGGATAGGGCATGCCGTGGGTAATGATCGTCGACTCAAGGGCCACGACCGCTCTTCCCTCACGCAATGCCTCGTCCACAGGGGCGCTAATCTTCAGATGCTTATTTTTCACGGTGTCTGTTCCTTAATAATTATTTTGTCATTGATGATTTGCTGAATGGATTCGGCTGAGAAGCCCCTCGCCACCGGGGTCGCCGAAGCAGCACTGAGAACGGCGGCGGCTAGGGCGAATCGAACGGCGTCTTCCAAATTAAAATTCGCTAAATGAGCATGTACCAGGCCCGCCATCAGTGCGTCTCCTGCTCCAGTGACGCTGGCCACATTTTGGGGTGACACAGTGAGGATTCCGGAGGTCTGGGCGTTTGCGAAGAAGACACCATCGGCTGCCAAGCTGATTACGACGTTGCGCACGCCAGCATCGAGGAGGGCATTAGCGGCAGTCTTGAGGCTTCGTTTGCTCGATATTTCTATGCCAGAGAG
>DEZY01000060.1:2966-7541 GCA_002365735.1 Actinobacteria bacterium UBA3120 | reverse complement strand
TCTTCTGCCCGGTTGGGCTTGAGGGTGTGGACCGATGCGAGGTGGGGTGTTACTCGGCCAGCCTTAGCAACCGAAACGGGGTCCACGAAAAGGGGGCTGTTGGTTGTTGTGGTTGCGATATGGCCGATGCACTCTGAGGCCAGGTTGCAGTCGACGACCACAGCTGAAGCGTTTTCCAGTGTGTTACTTCGCGCGCGCAGGGCAGCAACGTCGAGCGAATCCATTACGGCCATGTCGTTGACTGCGACCGCCATCTCGCCGCTGCCATCGATCACTGACAAGTAGGTTGCTGTCGGAGCAGATTCGGACCACACACTGTCGGTCAGGTCGACCCCAGATGCTGCGGTGAGGTCGTGCAGCCAGGTGCCGTTGTCATCGCGGCCCAGGGCAGTGATGAGTCGGGTGGGTGTATCCAGACGCGTCAAATTTTCGGCGATATTGCGTCCCACTCCACCGGGTGAGCGGATCACGGTGCCCAGGTTGGAGTCTGCCAGTAGTAGCGAACCTGGAACGCGTCCCTCGATGTCTACATTCGCGCCGCCTACCACGCATACGTAGTTCGTGTTTTGCGGCACTCCAACATGCTATCCCGGCTGTCTCGGCGATCAGGGTTGCCCCACGACCAAGGCGGATGTGAACTTGCGGCTGCAAAAGTTGGCGCAGCATTGAGTCACTCCAAGCCAGCAGTATGGCGAATCGTTGACAGAGTGAACAATGTTGGCAGCGGCGGGCCATTTGTGTGGCACGTGGCCCCCCTACAATTTCATACGCACGGCCTAATTGTGATTGTCTTGTACACGGATTGGATGGTGGGATCGTGCGTGACCGGAACCGGATCGTGGTTGTGCTGATTGCGGCTATCCTCTTGCTCTCAAGCTGTGGCACAGCAAATGATTCCAGTGGCTCTGACCCAGAACTTGAGCCGATCGCGGCCAGCGAACCTGAAGTGAAAGAACTCGAACCAGTACCAGCAATTGTAAGCGATCGTCCAGAGAATCTAGTCAAATCCGATGCCCCTTTGTGCATTTCGACCGACGGTGCATGTGCCACTTGGCTTCCTGATGCAAGGGATGAATGCGTGGAAAACTATCCGCTTACCCAAAAGAGCGGACAGGACACGCAACAACGCTTGGACTTTGAAGACTGCGTCTACGATCTTTCGTATAAACCGTTTCAAGGGATAGTTCCGGAAAGATTCACCGGGGAGTTGGGACCGGACGTGATTGCGCAGGGGGAGCGACTCAAGACTTTTGGTTGGGACCTGCCACAGAAACAGCCAACTAAATGGGTTGTGTCTGCTGACGTTCCAGAATCAATTGTGGACGCCTCTCGCGAAGGAGTGCGAGCGGCAGAGCAATATTTGGGTGCGTTCGGGCCTTTGACCGTGTTCATGGTCGGAAATAGTTTGGAGGCTGCGGAGCCGGTGATTGACGCCTACTGCGGCTACGCGTATCCACCAGATTATCTTGAAAACTGCCAGGGGGGCCAGGGCAAAGATATGCGCGAGATGGCCACTATTTTCCCAGGAGGTAATGCTTTTGCGCAAGCATCGTATGACTTCGACAAGCCCAATCAGTCTTTCGTGGACAATCCGTGCGCAAATGAAGAAAATCAGTTCTGCGCAATAAAATTTCCGGAAGAATTGATCGGAACTAGAAGCGTTACCGCTCATGAGTACTTTCATGTGTATCAAGCGTCCCAGCGCATCTATCGCGCCCAAGAAAATCCTGGGCAAACGCCCATGCCCCGGTGGTTTGAGGAAGGGGCTGCGGTCTACTTTCAAATGATTCTTGATGAACAAGAAGGATGGACCGAGGACCCGCGTGAACGCACAATTCAGGAGTGGCAGCAACAAGTGCGGGAGCAGCAGTTGACGTGGCCTTCATTAGCCCTGATTGACATTGAATCTGAGATCAGCACTCAAAGAGTCAAGAAATACTGCGGCGAGTTGTGCATTGGCTACCTGCAATACTCCGTTGGGTTCATGGCGATCGCGTATTTGGCGCAACTGACATCTGACCAAAAACTTATTTTTGATTTCTACCAACTCAGTAAAACAGAGAACTTCTATTCTGCTTTTGAGAAAACCTTCGGCCTAACGATTGATGAATTCTACGCAGAACTTGACGAGTTTTTGGTGCTGCCACAGGAAGAGCAATTCGAAATACTCGCTCGCTAAACTTGGGTCGAGTTCGTCACTCCGCACAAGGATAGGGAATAAGGTAGGCAGGCATGGAAACCGACTTAGATCATCAGAGCGTCGCAACACGGACGTCTCGTTGGGTGTGGATCTGGGTTCCCCTTGCGCTTTTCCTCACCGGTGTGGGTTGGGCTTTGACCAGCCCGGTGGGTTCTTCTCCCGATGATGACTACCACCTCTCGTCCATCTGGTGCTCTGGTGGGGACTCGACGAGTAACTGCTTACTCCCCGGCGATGATTCTGTTGACGCAGTTGAAGGGATCGCTAGAGTCCCTGCGAATGTCCTGCAGGCGAGTGATTGCTTCAAATATGACGGTTCGGTTAATGCTGAATGCACGCTCGACGTGGCGAAAGACGTGTCGCTGGTGGCTACCAGTCACCTGAACCAGGTGGAAAATTTCTACCCGGCGGGTTATTACGGTGTGATGTCGCTGCTCGTGTCCGAAGATGTCGAGCGATCGGTCTTGGCAATGCGGCTGCTAAATGTCGCGATTGCGAGCCTGCTGTTGGCGTTGCTTTTGCGAATTGTGCCGCGTGGCATTGCGTTCGCCACATCCGCGGCACTGGTTGTTTCCTTTATGCCGATGGGCTTGTTCCTGCTTCCTTCAACCAATCCCAGTGGCTGGGTGTCTTCGGGGATTCTGCTCTTTTGGGGTTTTGCTTTAGCCCTATTGCATCAGCGAAGTTGGCGGTCACCACGCACGTGGCTGATGGCGGGCGGAGCGGCCGCAGCTGTTGCTATGGCGGTGAGTGCCCGCGTTGATGCTGCTGCGTACGTGGTGGTGACGTGCGTGGTGGTCTTGCTGCTGGCGGGCTGGACAAAGGTGCGGGCCAACATCGGCTCGTCCGTATTCGTGGGCGTTCTTGGGATTGTTGGTGCGTACTCCTATCTCAGTTTCCCGACCCCCGGTGGCGGTGAGGAAGGCCTGATGGGAACAGCGGATCGTGGCCTAGGTCTGCTGCTCACCAATTTTGCGTACTTGCCGGCCACACTGCGCGGAATTGTCGGTGACGGCGCATTGGGTTGGAATGACACACAGCTAGTGCCGTTGGTGCCGATGGTGGGCGTCCTTGTTCTCGGGGCGATCGCGTGGGCGGGGTTGTCAACAATGTGGACTCGCAAGGCCTGGGCGGCGTCGTTCGCTCTCGTGTCCTTGTACGCGATTCCATTGTGGTTTCTGCAGAAAGAGGGCCTGGGAGCGGGGGAGGTTGTCCAACCCCGCTATCTACTGCCCCTGTTGAGTTTGCTTGTCGCCTCGTTGCTTCTCGGGCGCAGTGTGCACGAGCCGATCGGGTTGCCGCGCCTCCCACTGATTTGGGTTACCGGTGGCCTTTCGGTGGCCGGCATTCTCGCGTTCTGGTCAAATGCGCACCGTTATGCCGCCGGAACTAACGTCGGAATTTTTGACCCGGGGATGGTACCCGCGTGGACGAATTCGGCAGGTGTTCCTTTGTGGGCTGCCACGGCAATTGCTGTGGTAGGAACTTGTGTGCTGATGTGGGGCGCATTGATCACCATGTCAGGATCTGAACGCTCGCGCGATATACCTGCCTGACGCGGAGTAGCGGAGCCTAGAGCGTGTCGTTCAGCGGTTGCGGCCCAGCCGTTCGTGTCCGGTGACCCAGTCTCCGGCGAGGACAGCGGATGCGAGTGAGATCTCCCCGGCAAGGACAGTTGCAGCGGCGATCTCGGCGAGTTTTTTGGCCGTTCCTGGTCCAGTGCAACCTAAAAGTTCTAGGCATTCGCGTGGCGTGGCAAGTCCGGTGCCACCACCGTGTGTGCCCAAAACCAGTGAGGGCAAAGTGATTGACCAGTAGTAATCGCCATTGTCGAGAAGTTGCGTGTACAGCAGGCCGCTGTGTGATTCAGCGATATTGGCCACGTCTTGGCCGGTTGCAATAAATAAGGCGGTCAGTCCGTTGGCCGCGTGCGCACCGTTGTTCGCTGACCCGGCCATGAAGGCACCAGCTTGCGAAATTTGTCGGGCGCGAAACAGATCCTTCGGGGAGACCCCAACAAGATTTTGCAAGGTGTGCGCAGTGGTGGTGACTTCGGCAATGACTCGTTTCCCTCGGGAAAGCAAGGTATTTATCTGTGAGTGTTTCTTGTCAGTGTCGATGTTCCCCGACAAAATGAAGTCCGCGCCATGTGGGTACGCAGATGTGATCCATTGGCATGCGGCGTTAGTGGCCTTGCTGGTCATGTTTTGACCGGCGGCGTCACCGGTTGTGTAATCAAACCGCAGATATAAATTGGGCCCGACTGCGAACTGGGTAACTCCTTCAAGCAGTCCAACGCTGGTAGTACCTTGGGCTACTGTTCTTATTTCCTCGATGTTTTCGTTGATCCATAAGCCAAAATCTCGAGCCTCACG
>DEZY01000060.1:0-2702 GCA_002365735.1 Actinobacteria bacterium UBA3120 | reverse complement strand
ATAAAATTCTCGATATTCCCGCGGGTCGTTTCTGGGTCGAAACTAAAGCCAGCAACGTGATCAAGTGTCGTGCCGGTGCGCTCCATCAGGAAATCACGTCGGGCCGCAGCGCTGTGATGGGAGTGGTCGTCTTCGTGACTGCGGGGAATCTGATTGCGACTCATGCTTGATTAAGCCTGATGTGATCGAGCAGCGCAAGGGTTGATGCCCGAGCACTCGTGGCGTTAGCTCCAAGTTGGGTAACAAGCGGCGCGTAGTCTTCCTGGGGTACCTCGATTCCGATTGCCATGCGTTCAAGAGTCTCAGGGGTAAGTTCAACGTGCGGTTGCACTCCCCAAGCGTTTCCGTTGTGAAAAATCAGGATGGCGTCGCTCACTTCAGAATCAATGATTGCTCCTGGGGCATCGGTAATAAAGTCTTCATGCCAACGCACCCACGGGCCACGCTGATCTGATCCGGGAAAATCTATCTCTTCAACGCCCTTATGAACTGCCGCTTGGCGAGTGACGTGTCCGCCGAGGGCAACCGCGAGAACTTGGGCGCCGAAACACAAACCGATGTAGTTGTTTCCTTGGGCAATCCAGTCCTTGACCAATTCGATTTCAAGCAGTGCGGCCTCTTGGGTGTAACCGGAAGCCACTGAGCTCAGGGAGCCCATATTGATCAGCAGGTCAGCGGGAGGAAACGGCACTCCGGCCACCAAATCATCACGGTAGATCCGTTCAATAGTGAAGTTATTCTCCAGTAGCCAATCTTCGACGTATCCCAGTTCGTGGGCGAGGTTGGTTTCGGAGAGGACGAGGGCCGTGGGCACAGGTCGAGCATAGGGTCTGGTTCGCGTGTGTGAAGTCGGTGTGGCAAGAAATCCAATAATTTTGGTGTCTCTGTTGTTAGACCGAAATTGCTGCAAGATTGTTGGCTTCGTCCTATTCGTTGACGTGATGAAAGTTGGCTGACCATGGATCGTCGATCTTTTCTGGTAAGTACGGCTGGGGTTTCTGCGCTGGCAGCCGGTGTCGGGATCGCTTCTGGCTCGAGCGCGATGGGTGCGTCACGTCCTGACGGGCAAATTGTTACACCCGATATGGCAATTGATCGCCTGTATCGCGGGAATCGACGCTGGGTGAATCGGGTTTCAACCCGTAAGACTTATGCACCTCCCGGGCAGACACCTGATGCCGGCCAATGGCCGTTTGCTGCGATTGTGACCCGTTCTGATTCGCGGGTAGTGCCGGAGGATGTCTTCGATGTTGCAGGAAAGAACTTGTTCATCGTGCGTAACGCGGGCAACGTTGTTGGCGACGTAACTTTAGGGAGCCTGGAGTATGCAGCTGTTCATACCGGAATTTCGTTAATAGTGGTGTTGGGTCATTCCATGTGTGGAGCGGTTGGTGCGACCCAGGCTTCGATTGAGACAGATACCCTGCCGGGTGGAAGTGTGGACAGCATTGTGGAGTTGATCACCCCGGGGATTGCCAATCTGCCGGCCGAGCACACACTCGACGAGGCGGTTGAAGCAAATGCGATGTATCAGGCTCGCAGAATCGAGGCATTAAGCCCGACGCTTGCTGCAAAAACTCGGGCGGCTACGGTCGGAATTGTTCAAGCCTCCTACGATCTGGTCACCAGAAAAGTCACTTTCTTTTAAGAGTGCAGCGGGGTCAGCGTCATGCGCGCCAGGCCTACCGCGTCGGCGTATGCTCCCAACATGAAGTTTCGGAGTACATACGCGGTAGCAGCAGCAATCGCCTGGTTCGGTCTGGTCCTTGGCATGGTCTTGACGGTGTTCAACGTCAACCCGCTGACAACGATCGCCCCGAACTCTTTGGGATTAAATGATGACGGCATCGCCGGACTCATCGGTCGGGTAGTGGACTCCCTGAGTTATTTCACGAACTTGAGCAACCTAATTGTCGCTGTCGTGTTAACAATGCTGGCTCGCAACTCCACACGTGGTGGGGCTGTGTGGCATGCGATGCGGATGGATTCACTTGTGATGATCTCTATCACTGGACTTATTTATGCACTGGTGCTCGCACCCGATGCCCAAGTGGAGGGCGTGGACCTTGTTGTTAATGCCATCAAGCACTACATTGTGCCGGCCTTAACCGTGGTGATCTGGTTGATCGCGGGGCCGCGGCGGCAGGTTACCTTCGGGTCGATTTTCACGGCTCTCGTCCTTCCGCTGGCGTGGGCCGCATACACGCTGGTGCGTGGCGTATTTATTGACGCGTACCCCTACGGGTTCGTCAACGTCGCTGATTTTGGACTTCAGGCTGTGTTGGTAAATATTGCTGGGATCGCAGCCTTTGGCATTGTGCTCGGACTGATCTTTTGGGGTCTTGACCGGCTAATTTCCACTGTGAGAAAGAGCGCAACTCAGTAGTGTCCCAGGCCGCGCACACCAGCCTCCATAAAGAGTCGGGAACTACCTATGGGTAATTGCGCAGACAAGTTCACCTGCTTCGGCGTGGCAACGTTGCGTGGGGCAGTTTTTGCTCTATAAATAAGGAAGTCCCCTCGAAGTATGAGTTCGAGGGGACTTCCATTTAGATGGCGCCTCTACTGTCTGGTTTCCCAGGGCCTTCGCGTACCTTGCTGTTTCGCGATGCTCGCTCCGTGTCGCCACTTCGCCAGTTCTTCTTCCATCTTCAGATTTTTCCTCTCAACCGACCCCACCAGCATGTGGTGTCTCCGGATCT
>DEZY01000024.1 GCA_002365735.1 Actinobacteria bacterium UBA3120 | reverse complement strand
ACGCAATGTCAGCGACAGTGTTGGGAGTTGACGTACCAAAAGGATCGGCGCTGGTCGGGGTTTTCGTCATGGAGATGGGTTTACCCACAGGCGCCTCGGTGTCACTCGTGATTCGTGGTGGCGCCGCAGAAGTGCCCAATGAGCACACCAGGATCCGGGCTGAAGATCAATTGGTGATCGTGGCAACACTCGAAGTGCAAGCACGTGCTGAGGAACGGATCCGGGCGCTCTCAACCGGTGGGCGGTTGGCGCGCTGGTACGGCTCTATGGGCTCGGCTTTTCCGCCCGACCAATAAGTTCTGCGGTGATCTCGGCACCCATGCCCACCAGGGGTAGTCCGCCACCTGGATGGCTGGACCCACCCACCAAATAAAGACCGGGAATATTTGATTGATTGGCCGGTCGAGTGAACGCGGCGCGGGGGCCATTGCTTGAGGTTCCGTAGATGCTTCCGCCCGGGGCCATAGCGTTGCGTTCAAGGTCGGCTGGGGTTCGAATTTCCTGCCACTTAACCCGCGGACGGATATCGGTTCCGCGGGCCGCTAAAGCATCAAGGACCTGTTGGGCGTACTGCTCCTTGTACCCGGGGGTATTCCAATTGAACCCATTTTCTCCACTGGAATCATGCCGAGGCGCGTTGACCAAAATGAACCACGATTCACAATCCGGGGATGGTCGCATCTGCGGATCCTCGGGCACGCAGGCGTAGATCGCCGGGTCATTAGGCGGGGTCGGCGATCGCGCAAAAATTGCGTCAAACTCGGCATTGTAGTTTTCGGGGAACCACACATTGTGATGTGCGATTCCTTCCGTGGTCCCATCGAGTGCCAGCAGTAAAACAAACCCCGCGAGGGAGGGTGAATCGGTAATTTTAGGCATCAGCTTTTGATCCGGTTGTGACAGTAAGTCGCGTGTCAGTGTTGCATCGGAGTTAGAAACCACAATATCTGCGGCAATAAATTCGCCGGTATCTAGGCGAACGCCTGAAACACTGCCACCTTGGGTGTCAATTTTTGTGACGGTTACACCGACTCGAATGTCAACCCCACGCTCAGTGCAACGCTTCTCAAGAGCCGTGGCCAGTACACCCAATCCGCCACCAATATGCCAAGCACCAAAAACTTGCTCAATATAAGGAATTGTTGCCAGCACCGCGGGCGCTCGCCGCGGATCAGAACCCGTATAGGTGGCGTAGCGATCAACGATCATGATCATGCGTGGGTCGGTGAAATATTTTCGAGCTAATGTGCGTAGTGAGGTAAATGGTGCAATCGATTTAACGTCCCGTACTTTTGCCAGAGGGATCAGTGATTTCCAGCCTTTAAGCGGTGACTGCAGAAATGGGCCACGAGTGAGATGCCACATCTGCGCGCCACGCGCAGTGAACTCGCGCCACTGGGCTTCGACCTGTGTGCCAAATGCGTCACCGAAAGCCGTTGCGCACTTGGCCGGATCAACTCCTGGAAGGGTCACCTCGCTTCCGTCTGGAAAAACATAACGGAACGCCGGATCGAGTTCTTGTAGGTCCACGCTTTGCTCAAGACTTTTACCGGTTTTAAGAAAAAGATCTCGGTACACGGCAGGGAGGGTAAACAGGCTGGGCCCGGTGTCGAATGCGAACCCGTCTCGCTCGTAGGTGAAGAGTTTTCCGCCCACCCGGTCAGCCTGCTCCACAAGGGTGACCCGATGACCTTTGACACTCAAACGCGCGGCAACCGCAAGCCCACCTACGCCGCCGCCAATCACTACGACGTGTGAGGCCCTGGATTCACTCACGGGGGGCACCTGTTGTCACAGCGCGCCCTTTCCAGCTGTTTTTTCCCCGCACGTGTCGGGACCAGCTCATTGCATTGAGCCCAATGAACGTGGCAATTGACACCGGGTGAGCAAATGAATCCGGGAGTGGTCGTGATCCGGTGTGGGCTGCGACCATGGCACGGCTCGCGACACCGGAAAAATAACCGAGAGCCCCAAGTACGCGATGAGATTTTTTAGGCGAGGTTGCCGCAACAATTGGTGGCAGCAGGTACGTGAATGCAAGAAGCGAGTTCACGGCAACAGATCCAGCGGGGGAGCCAAATGCATTCCACAAAGATTTGGTGTAGCCGTTCACGAGCGAATCTGTGTCCTCATACATGCGACAGTGGGCCAATTCACTGCCGTTGACGGTTGCGCACTGATAACCACTTGACTTCAGAGAGCGAATAAGTGCGATGTCTTCAAGCACCTCGCCTCTAACCCCCGAATGACCACCGGACGTTTTGTACGCTTGTGTATCAAAAATCAAGAACTGCCCATTTGCGGCTGAAAGTGAAGGACGCAGGGAAGTTTCGGCAATCCCCAATGGCATGGTGGCAACCCAGGACCAAATCACAAGTGGCTGCACAAGCCGCTCAATTGAAGTGTCTGCCAACTGCTGGGGATATGGCGCGACCAAACCAAAGTTTTTGTCTCTGAGCAATTCCACGCAGGCGGCAATCGCAGTGGGCTCAAGAATTACATCTGCGTCCACAAAAACCAGCACGCTTCCCGTCGCTGCTTGCGAAAGCAGGTGGCACGCATGTGGTTTTCCCAGCCAACCATCCGGTGGGTTTACACCATTAGTCAAGAGAGTGACCTGAGGATCATTTTCAGATATGTGTCGAACAATTGTGGCCGTGGAGTCAGATGACTGGTCATCGAGAATAATTATTTCACAATCGGACACACCAATTTGGTTCCGAACACTTTCGATTGTAAGTGCGATGTGACCCTGCTCATCGCGGGCCGGGATCAGAACACTCACTTTTTCATTGATCAACTCACCGCTCCAACTCGGTGCCCGCAATTTGGTGAGATTAAATGCGGTGTGAGCGGTGACAGCAATAGAAAGCGCACTTGCCAGGGGGAGAACTACCACTGAGGTTGACTCCAGATTCGCCAGATCCAGGGCAAGATCACCAGACCCATTGCAATTCCACCCCACAGTGCAACCCCAATTTGGCCGAAGAACAATGCGGCTGCAATCACATTGGAAACGTAAATCCAGATAAGTAACGTGTTCGGGACCGTATCGCTGGCAACTTTGCGGGGGAGCAGATTCAGCGCAAAGGCCAGAACAATGGCACCGAGTAGCCAGCCGAGGAAGTTCTGCATCGGGATTTCCGGAATTCCGGGAAGCACCCAACCGAGATCATTCCACCTCCAGTAACCCTCACCCACCATCATGGGATCAAGGAATAGGTCCCACGATGCGAGTAGCCAGCCGCCAATAAATGCGGTCGCTAGCGGGGTGGCAGCCATTCGTTGGGTCGCCATCATTACCGGATACGCCATCATGGACCAGGCCATAGGGATCAGGATGGGTACACCCAGGAGAGCTACGCCGAGTGCATCGGAATAGTCGTAGTCACCAAACGGGAATGCGGTGCTGGTGCCAAGAACCTCGATCAGCCAACCAAAAACCAACGTGATACTAAAAAACGACAGGGTCCAAGCGGGCCCACGTTTCAAGAATGCGTGGCTCACACTGGCGAGAAAGAAAGTTGTCACCGTGATTGCCGTGAGTACCGTGCGAAAGTCTCCCGACGTCAAAATCCACAAAATCTGGCCGAAAATGGTCATGCCGGCGAATACCCAAGGGAGAAAACGAACCCAATCGGGACGATTGCCGCCACTTACCGAGTGCGGCCCGTTGTATACCCGCATGCTCATGAAACCTAAGCATAGGAGAAATCTGCCGGCCGGCACGTAGCGGTGTGGCTACAATTTGCGTGACCCCCAGCGGGGGCAAGGTCCAGATCTGACAGCGGAATGAGCCAGGGAGTAGGCGGAGTACGTGAGAGCAACCTGCATCGACACTGGCCAGAAATATGTGCGGTCGGGAAAAATCATTATTGATGCCCCGGCAGCAGTTATTTTTTCGTACCTCAGCGATCCTCGTAAGCACAGTGAATTTGATGGTTCGGGGACATTGAGAGGAAATGTACGCGGACCTGAAGTTCTCGAGCTTGGCTCTTCGTTCGGCATGGACATGCATCTGTTTGCGAATTACCGGATCAAAAACACGGTCAAAGAGTGTGAACAGGATCGCCAGATTGCCTGGTGTCATCTAGGAGGGCACCGCTGGCGCTATGAGTTGGTGCCTCTTAGTGAGCATCACACCGAGGTGATGGAAACATTCGACGGTTCAACCGCGTGGTTCCCACCAGCTTTGAAAATCATCAAGGCTTATGACCGTAATCAGATTGCGGTATTGAAAACCTTGTCGAATTTGAAAGCCCTAGTCGAATTAGAGTATTCCCGTCAATGACGGGGGCTAATCTGAATTTTTGAGATCCCGCGACATCGCGATATAGAACTTACCTGGGTTCTTCCGGCTTGGCAGCGGATCGGTGAGTGCGGTGAATCCGGCTCGCGCATAAGCAGTCTGCGCCCGATCATTTCCTAACCACACACCGAGTCCAAGAGTTGCCCAGCCAAGGCGTGACCCAAAGCCGTCCAGGAACTCGATCATGGCAGTTAACACTCCACGGCCACGTTGATCAGGTTCGATCCAGCACGCCTGCAACCAGCGGCTGGTAGGGAAGTTGGGGTTGGGGTCACCGGCATTCATTACTGCAATATCGCGATCATGATCCACTGCGATAAACCACATGTCACTAGTTATCCGGTCCTGCCAAAATTCGATGGGGGCAGTGGACTCGAATTCATGGCCTTCACCGGAAAGCCAATCGGGGCTCTCTGCAAGCGAAGCTAATCTTATTGCGCGAAGTCGCTCCCAATCACTGGGTTGCAGGTGGGTGATTATCAGGTTCTCGCTCATGTCAACCAAAGGCTAACAAGCCGGCCCCAGCGACCAATGCGGCTAATCCCAGGACTGCCCAGCGAGTTTGTTTTTCGCCAAAAATAAAGAAGGAAATAATTGCAGTCACGACAATGCTGAGTTTGTCGATTGGCACGACTCCGCTCACCGGACCGCTCGCCAAGGCCGCAAAGAAAAACAACCAAGAGGCGCCAGTTGCTAACCCCGAGAGAATCAAGAAAACCACTTCACGCAGATCCAAAGTGCGCAAGGCCTTCTGTTGTCCCGTGAACAACACGATCGCAATCACCAGTACCAACACCACGCTTGTTCGAATCGCTGTGGCCAGATTTGAATCAATTTGAACCAGGCCGATGCTTGCGAGGACGGTGGTGGCCGTTGCAAAAAAAGCCGCACCCAGCGCATATGGCAACCAGGAATATCCAGTCGATGTTAATTCCACTTTGCGATAGACAACAAGGACAGTTCCCACTGACACGACCCATAGTCCAAGTATCTGAATTCCGGCTGCACTCTCGCCAAGGAGAGTGAATCCGATGAGGACTGTAAAAACCAAACTCAGTCGATCGATTGCAACTACTTTTGTTGCGCCCCCCGTTTGTAGCGCTTTAAAAAACATGAGCCAGGATGCACCGGTGGTGAGACCGGATAACATGAGGAAGATCAAAGCTGGCTGATCAATATTGGATAGTCCTGCGGTTGCCCCGGTGATTGCGACGATTGCCCAGGCCAATCCGAGTACAACTGCGGTGCGAATCGCGGTCGCAAGATTACTCGGAGTTTTTGTTACCCCCAATTTTCCCAGAATGGAAACCATCCCCGCGGAAATGGCGGAAGCGAACGCGAGCAAAATCCAACTGCTCATGGGCCAAACTCTATAGGCGAGGTTGTGTACATGCGTTGGGATTGCGTTGGTAATTAGGCCGGGAAGAGCGAACTGTATGCGTTCAACGCGGGTTGACCGCCCAGGTGCGCATAAAGAACATTAGACCCGCTGTCGATCTCGCGGGATTCAACAAGGTCAATCAAGCCGGCCATGGACTTTCCTTCATAAACAGGGTCAATAATCATGCCTTCAAGTTGGCCACTGAGTGTGATCGCCTCTATTGTGGATTCAACTGGGATCCCGTAGAGATCGCCTGCCCAACCATCGAGCACCGTGATTTCGTCGTCACGAATAGCGCGGTCTAATCCGATGAGTGCCGCAGTATTTCTTGTAATGCGGGCGACTTGATCACGCGTTTTTGCCAGAGTCGCCGAAGCATCGATTCCGATTACCCGACGTTCGCGCTTTTGGCCTGCGAACCCCGCGATCATTCCGGCGTGGGTGCTGCCGGTCACGGTGCACACAATGATCGTGTCAAAGAAGATTCCCATGTCCTTTTCCTGTTGCGCCACTTCGTCAGCCCAATTGGCAAAACCGAGGCCACCGAGCGGGTGCTCTGATGCGCCAGCGGGAATCCCATAGGGCTTGCCACCTTGTGCTCGAACGTCATCCATCGCCTGTTGCCAACTGTCCCTGATCCCAATGTCAAAGCCGGCTGGATTAAGGCGTACATCTGCCCCCATGATTCTGGAGAGCAAAATATTTCCCACTTTGTCGTTCACGGGATCATCCCAATCGACCCATTTTTCTTGAACGAGTACTGCCTTGAGTCCGAGTTTGGCTGCAACTGCAGCAACTTGACGGGTGTGATTGGACTGAACGCCACCGATAGAGACGAGCGTGTCAGCACCCTGGGCCAGGACGTCGGGAATGATGTATTCGAGTTTGCGAGTTTTATTGCCTCCATAGGCGAGCCCACTATTGACATCTTCGCGTTTCGCCCAAATCTGTGCACCACCCAGATGTGCGGTCATACGTGGAAGTTCATGAATCGGGCTTGGCCCAAATGTTAATTGGTAGCGGTCAAAATCTTTAATGGACATAGGTGAACTTCCTATTGCAGGGTGAATTGTTTGGTCCGTGATGTATGCGACCTTTGGAGTTAAGTATGTCGATGTCGCTAGGTTTCGGCAATGCCTGAGTTACCTAGATACGGTAGTGCCTACGGCCCCTGCAAGTTGGCTTGTCATGGCGAGCGCCAAGATTCTCGCTCTCACTTACACGAAAAATCAGACGCTGATCTCGGCCGCATGCCCACCGGTGATGCGCAGGAGCTCGTCGTAGGTTGTTGGGAAGACGTAATGCGGATGACCTCCTGCTGCCCAGATCTCGTCATATTGGCTCAATGAGATGTCTACGATTGTGGGTAATTGTTCAGGGTGACCTACGGGCGCAACTCCACCAATTGCGTAACCGGTTGCAGCCCGAACGTCTTCTGCACTTGCCTTGGTAACTTCATCGGCTTCGAGTGCTGCAGCAACGTTATTAGTATTTACCCGGTGCTTGCCTGAAGCCATGACAAGGATCGGTTTGCCATCGGCAAGAAAAATAAGCGAACTGGCAATTTGACCAACTTCAATTCCTAATGCGTTAGCCGCTTCTTTGGCAGTTCTGGCGCTGTCATCAAGACGACGAACTTCGCCGCGAGCCCCAAGTAGTTTCAAGGCATTACGAACATGAATCACTGACTGCTGTTCAGCGTCTGACATGTCTAAATTGTAATGCTGCTGTTAAATTGTGCTGGCGCGAACATGTGGGATGCCCAAGTATTAAAGGCAGCTATAGCGTGGCTTCGCTTTGGCGCAAGGGAAGAAGCCAAAACTGCGGTCAGGCTAGTTGTCAGCACCCAGCACAGCTCATGTGTTTCTTTTTCAGTGAGGTGTGTGGGCTTTTGATGCTGGATAATTCCAGCAGTTAATGCGGTGACAAAGTTGGTGAAGATCGGGCCGGTAACCGAACTCATGTTGGGAACAGAAACGAGGGCGTTCCAGGCGGCGACATCTGCTGGGTGCTTAGACCACTGTTCTTCAAGTCGTGTCAACACGGTAATTAGCCACGAATCGAGCCCGGCTCTGGCAATCGAGTCGGTCTTAATCAGTTGGGCAGTTTCTTGTAATGGGCGGCTGGAAACTTTAGCCACGGCAAGGAGGAGGGTTCCCCGGTCGGGAAAGAACTGGTAGACCGAACCGATTGGGACCCTAGCTTTTTCGGCAACCGCACTGGTTGTCACCGCTTCGGTCCCACCGAGTACGAGCAGGTCAATTGCCGCAGAAATCATGTCTGCGACCCGACGGCGGGATCGTTGCTGGCGGGGAATCCGGCGCAAGGGGAGTTGGCTCAAAGAATCAAGGTTGCTGGCAACAGAGGAAGAAGGCATTGCTTCATTGTGGGGGCAGTCCGGTCGCGTCCGTGCACGACTAGGTCACAACCCCGCACCTGTTGTGTCGCATCCGCGTCTCGTAGAGGAAATAC
>DEZY01000101.1:32602-32852 GCA_002365735.1 Actinobacteria bacterium UBA3120 | reverse complement strand
GCTTTGGCCACGTCGGCATACGAGGCCAATCCCCGAGGATCGTTCGGCGCGTTTATCACGCACGCGCATGTCACCCGTTCAGCCGAAGAAGAACCTCGATGCCAAGCGACATCACCTACGAATTCAAATTGCTTCTTTGCTGTCCATGCACATCAAAGTTTGATTGCCCCAACCACGCCTCAAACTTTGCCCGCATGGCGGGCCACTGCGAGTCCACGATCGAAAACCACGCGGTATCTCGGTTTCGGCC
>DEZY01000101.1:31398-32454 GCA_002365735.1 Actinobacteria bacterium UBA3120 | reverse complement strand
CATAAGTCATGCCTAGACGCTCGGCCGCGCGCATCGAGCTTTCATTGAGCACATCGCATTTCCACTCGTACCTACGATAGCCCGCATCAAATGCATTTCCCATCATGACAAACATTGCGTCGGTGCCAATTCGTGATCGTTGCAACTGTGGTGAGTAGGTAATCCAACCAACCTCAATACTTCGCGCACCCGGATCAATGCGTAGGTAACTCGCGACTCCGAGCGCCTTTCCACTCTGCTCGTCCACGATTGCGTAGAAGTAGGGATCCTGATCGCCCTGTTTCGATTCAATCCACTCGCGGTAATCACTCTCGGCCAGGAACGGACCATGCGGCATATAAGTCCATAGATGATCGGCACCAACAAACGCCTCCCACAGATCAGGTGTGTGCTTGTCCGCATTAAGTGGCTGTAAAATTGCGTAGGAACCTCGAATCTCCCTAGACACACGATCAGGGACACGATCACCGTGAACGAGGATCCCAATGGGATTTCCGTGGGCGTCAAACTCACACTGAGGTTCGTACTCGGCTGTGAGTTTCTCGCTCATGAGCCGATGAGGTCGTTTATCGCAATCGTGGCATTGCGATCTTGTCCAACACCAATCGCGCTAATCCGAGTACCGGACTTTTCTTCCAGGAATTCAACGTAATCTCGGGCATTCTTTGGCAGGTCAGAAATTGTCTGCGCGCCCGAAATATCTTCACTCCAACCGGGAAGCATTTTGTAGATCGGCTTAGCGTGATGAAAATCTGTTTGGGTCATTGGGATTTCGTCACTTCGCTCGCCATCAATGTCGTAGGCGACACACACCGGAATCTGCTCCCAACCGGTCAGAACATCAAGTTTGGTCAGGAAAGTATCCGTGAGTCCATTGATACGGGTTGCATAACGCGCAATGGGAACGTCGAACCAGCCGCATCGACGTGCTCGCCCAGTTGTTACACCGCGCTCGCCACCAATCGTGCGAAGCTTCTCCCCATCCTCGTCGAAAAGTTCGGTGGGGAATGGGCCAGAACCAACCCGCGTCGTGTACGCCTTAAGGATTCCCACAAC
>DEZY01000101.1:7167-31198 GCA_002365735.1 Actinobacteria bacterium UBA3120 | reverse complement strand
GTGCCGTGGTCTACGTCAAGAAGTGTTCCTTGTCCACCCTCGAGCAGAACTACCTTGCCTTCATCGAGTGCTTTATTGAGAATGAGTGATGTGTCACGAACCATGGGACGAAGAACCTCAGCGAATTGCAAAAGATCCGCAACCACTGCATCAATATCTATTTCACGGCGATTAAACACTTTTACCAATACCTGGTTCTTGCTGGTGAGTGCGCTCTCAACTTTTTGTCGCAAGATTGATTCGTCGAAAAGGTCTTGAACCCGAATACCAACGCGCCCGATCTTGTCACTATAGGTCGGGCCGATCCCCCGGCCGGTTGTGCCGATCTGGGCTTTACCCAGGAAGCGCTCAGTCACCTTGTCCAAAGTCACGTGGTAACTTGTGATCAAGTGCGCATTGGCACTGATTAGTAATTTGGAAGTATCAATTCCCTGAGCATTTAGCCCGGCAATTTCCTCGAGCAGAACCGCCGGGTCAATCACAACGCCGTTGGCAATCACGGGTACTACTTCAGGAGTAAGGATCCCACTGGGCAACAGGTGAAGTGCGAATTTTTTATCGCCAATCACTACCGTATGACCGGCGTTATTGCCGCCCTGATACCGGACTACGTAATCAACGCGATCTCCGAGAAGGTCTGTTGCTTTACCTTTACCTTCGTCCCCCCATTGGGAGCCGAGAAGAACTATTGCGGGCACCGCGAAAGGGTATCGGAGTTGGGATTACCGCACTTCAGCGAGTGCATGCCCCAGATCGCGGCCACTAAGCCAGCCAGCCTCAACCCGAGGCCGGGCACTGAATTCATCACTGGCAAGTGACACTTCACCCAGCACGAAATGTGGTGTCGGTGAGGTGGTCCCCTCAATGGGCTTGGCAAAGGTCCACCTGTGTGCGTGTGACCACGCGGGTTCCTCATCAAAGCCCAGAATTTTCTGGATACGCGCAACTGCGATGGGAATCACCTCACTGGGATTCACGAGGTGACCGGCGGAAAGAACCGGGCTCATGTGAACAACGAGTGCCGGAGCATGGTCTCCACGTCTGGCTCCGTCATTCGCGATCCAGGTAATGTGCGCATCTTGGTTCACAAAGATTCCGTCAAAACTACTCCAATGAGCGCGGTCAAATAACATTGAAACCGAAATAACCGGTTCCCATACTGCAGTGCTGAGCTCACTCGCCTTCGGGTATACCCGGGCAGCTTGCGGGGTCGGCATGCAGAGCGCGAGCCGCTCCTGAGCGGGAACCGCGGTAACTTCGCCCTCCTCAATCACAAGATCCCGCGCCAAATATTCAACAATGCTGCGGATCCCACCCTCGGCCCGATAGCGCATTGGCCCTGCTTTGACACCGGCAATTCCTTCTGCGTCAGCGAAATGGAACGTATCCGTCCACGGTTGCACGACACCCGCAGTTTCCAGTTCAGCTACTACCGTTGCGAATTGCGATTCACTCACTGTGAAGTACGAAGCACCCGTGTCAAATACTCGACCATCAAATGCGGTGCCCGAACCACGCACAGCGCGCGAAGCCATGCGGCCACCGACTCGGCGACCTTTGTTAACAATTCGAAAAGGAACTCCCCGCTCACGCAATGAAATGGCGCATGAAATCCCCGTGATTCCAGCCCCAGCGATAAGGACGGGTTTAGGCAAGTGTTGGATCACATTCCACTATGAAATCAGCGATTCGAATTTGCTCGTCACTTTCATTGATTTCACCGGCGGCCCGACCTAAGTTTTGGAGGCAGCGAAGGAAACCTTGATTTGGCTCATGGCTCCAGGGAACCGGACCATAACCTTTCCAGCCGTTTTTACGAAGTGCGTCAAGGCCACGGTGATAACCGACCCGGGCAAATGCGTAAGACCCAATGACATCGCTGCTATCCCACGCCTGGTCGCTCAGCATCGCCCAAGCAAGTGAATTCGTGGGGTATTGAGCGACAATTTCACGTGGATCACCCCCGGCGAGGAGAGCACTTTGCGCGGCATCGCCTTCAGGTAAGTGTGTGGGCCCTGGACCACCCAGCAAATTCTGTGAATCCATGGCTACTTCATCCTCGTTCCAGCAGAGCGCAAATCCTCGCAAGCGAGCTTTACGCGGTCGGCCATGCCGGTTTCTGCGGCTTTGCCATAAGCACGTGGGTCATACATTTTCTTATTGCCAACCTCACCATCAATTTTGAGTACTCCGTTGTAATTGACGAACATGTGATTGGCAATTGGACGGGTAAATGCGTATTGAGTATCGGTATCGATGTTCATTTTCACAACACCGTAATCCAGTGATTCACGAATTTCACTCAGCAATGAACCGGATCCACCGTGGAACACCAAGTCAAATGGCTTATCCACTCCGTATTCCTTACCAACTGCATCTTGGATTTCTTTGAGGATCGAAGGAGTCAATACAACGTTACCCGGCTTATACACACCATGAACGTTGCCAAATGTTGCAGCGACCATGTACCGACCTCGCTCACCTAAACCGAGCCGCTGCGCAGTTTCAAGTCCGTCTTCAACTGTTGAGAAAAGCTTCGCGTCATGTGTGGCTTCAATGCCGTCTTCTTCGCCACCAACAACACCAATTTCGATTTCAAGAATAATGTTTGCTGTGACGCATGCATCAAGCATTCGCTCGGAAATCTCCATGTTTTCCTCTAGGGGGACCGCGGAGCCATCCCACATGTGTGACTGGAATAGCGGCGCAAGGCCTTTAGCAACCCGCTCTTGGGAGACCGCAATCAGCGGTTCCATGAAACCTGAAAGTTTGTCTTTCGGACAGTGGTCAGTGTGGAGTGCGATATTCACGTTGTATTTTGCAGCAACCACATGTGCGAACTCAGCGAGTGCAACAGCACCGGTCACCATGTCTTTTACGCCTTGACCTGAAGCGAACTCGGCGCCGCCCCACGAAACTTGAACGATTCCGTCGCTTTCTGCTTCGGCAAAGCCACGGATTGCCGCGACAATTGTCTGTGATGAAGAGGTGTTAATCGCGGGGTAGGCAAATTTGCCCGCCTTCGCGCGATCCAGCATTTCGCCGTATACCTCTGGGGATGCAATAGGCATGTGAACTCCAAAATTCTTAGCCCGCTTAATCGCGGGTGCGGTTATATGTCCCCATCCTTCCATGCTTGGATTACCACGAGGCAACCGATCACAGCCATCTCAGCGGGCTGCGTGGGTTCGAATCCAGCCATGCATCGCAATCGCTGCTGCCGCCCCCACATTTATGGACCGGGTGGAGCCAAACTGGGCGATATCTACGAGGGTTTCGCACTGCTCACGCATCGGATCGGACAACCCGGAGCCCTCTTGACCTACCACGAGCACACACTCTTGGGGGTAGTTAAAGGTTTCGATCGAGACCGAGCCGGCCATATTGTCAACACCGATTACTGGAAGGTTGGCTGCCGCTGCCCAAGCCCCAAAAGCAACTGGATCCGGGTGGTGGTGGATGTGCTGGTATTTGTCGGTCACCATGGCCCCGCGCCGATTCCACCGTTTGCGTCCCACAATATGCACTTCTTTGACCAAAAACGCGTTGGCCGTGCGCACAATTGAACCGATATTGAAATCATGCTCGAGGTTCTCAATGGCAATATGTAATGGGTGTCGAGAGTTATCCAGATCGGCAACTATCGCCTCAAGACTCCAGTATCGATATTTATCGATGACATTACGTCGGTCGCCAATTGCCAGAAGTTCTAGATCCCAGTGATCACCAGCCGGCGGATCGCCTTCCCATGGGCCCACACCCACTTCAGCAGCCAGTACTTCGGTCGCGTCTGGGTCCACCTGCCAAACCTACCCGGTACCCTGCAGGGATGCTAAAATTCTTGACCAATATTGGTCGCGGCGCGCTGATGGGCGCAGCAGAGGTAGTCCCAGGCGTGAGCGGCGGAACCCTCGCTTTGATCGTTGGGATCTACCACACACTCATCAACGCGATCGCCGACCTCGTTCTCAGCGTTCGCCAGCTGGTCGGCCTTGCCCCCGGTAAAGCTTCGAGCAAAGTTGCGGGCAGAACTTTCACCTCGCTGCCATGGCGACTCCTGATTCCTGTTGCCGTTGGTATGGGCGCGGCCCTTGTGCTTGGCGCAAGAATAATTGAGCCCCTCCTTGAGGACCAACCCATCGCTATGAAGGCACTGTTCTTTGGGTTGGTAATCGCCGGTGCCTACGTTCCCGCGCACATGGTGACCAAGGTGGGTGGCTGGTCCCCTTCACTTCTCATTCTGGGATTGATCTGTGCACTGTGTGTGTTCCTCTTGACCGGCCTACCCCCAGCTGACGTTGCGGACCCAAGCCTGATCACGGTCTTTTTCTCCGCGGCAGTTGCTATTTGTGCCCTAGTTCTGCCTGGGGTTTCCGGCTCATTTCTTTTGCTCACTGTTGGGGTTTATGAACCAACAATCGCGGCCGTTAATGACCGAAATTTCGTGTATCTTTTTGTTTTTGCCCTCGGCGCGATACTTGGTTTGGCAATTTTTGTATCACTGCTCAAATGGCTGCTAGAAAACCGTGCACGAGTAACTCTGGTAATCATTACCGGTTTGATGTGTGGTTCGCTCCGCGCGCTATGGCCCTGGCAAGGACCTGAGCGTGAGCTTCTCGCACCAACTGATCAAGTGGGGGTTGCACTACTGCTCTTTGTCGTTGGTGCTGGCTTCGTCATTAGCCTTCTAGTTCTTGAACGCAAGTTTGGCGCGAGTGAGGAACAAAAGGATCTACTCAAGTCCTAGGTCTGCAAGTGAGTACGCCGCCGTGTATTCATATCCGCGCTCTTCAACGGCTGCGCGGGCACCGCGATCAACAATCACACTGACTCCGGCAATCACCGCGCCATCAATCAAGAGGGCGTCAACTGCTGTCAAAACCGATGAACCGGTAGTTGAGGTGTCTTCAACCGCAAGAACTCGAATACCGTTGACATCTGGTCCTTCAATCCGGCGTTGCAATCCGTGCTGCTTCTCGCTCTTGCGAACTACAAATGAATTGAGCAGTTCCCCATCGCCTGCAGCGTTATGCATCATCGCTGCCGCAACCGGATCTGCCCCGAGGGTCAATCCACCGACGGCGCGGTAATCAAAGCCGCTATTCACCTGTCGCATGACTACTCCAACCAAAGGCGCTGCCTGCGCATCTAATGTCACCCGACGCAAGTCAATGTAGTAATCAGCTTCGCGACCGCTGGAAAGAATCACCTTCCCGCGAACCACGGCTTTGTCCAAAATCTGTTGACGCAATGCATTCCATTCGGCGCTTGTTGACATGCGCACATTCTAATCAAGTGCGCATATGCTGGACCCGATGAATGAAGTAACTGTGGTCCATCTGGTCAGCGCAGACACCCAACCTGCTCTCTCAGAGGAGTTGACCAGCTCCGACTTCACCGCTTACATTGAAATTCAGCTTGAGTCCGACCCGGCTAAAACCTGTGCGAAAATTACCCAGAGCATTAGGACCGCGCACCTGGTCATCATTGCCACGGGCAAAGCCTGCGAACAACTCCCGGCAATTGCCCTCGCCCAAAAAGCCGGGAATAGAAAGATTTTGAGCTACCAACTGATCAGTCCGGCCCTCCCCCCATTTACCGAAAGCTGGCCAAACGCCCCCATTACCGCCTACTTTCCACCGGGTTCGACTATTCCTAGAGATGTGTCACTTCGTGGCATTGAGGTAGCCCGATTCCCCGGCGAACCCGCTTTCGCCGAACTAATTGACAACTGTTTGCCCTAGCTAGCCCCGACCGATTCCCCAATGAGTGCGGACTCATCACAGCCTGCATCAGCGCATGGCTTACCGTTGCGGAGTGAAGTTTGGGGGAAAGCAGGCGCTCATTGGGCTGATGGCCGTGGCTCTAGGGTTTGTCCCCCTGGTAAGTGCCCAAGGGGTGGGCAACACCCACAACCAACTTTCACCGCGGGTAGTTCAGGGGGTTGACGGCGAAGTTGGTCAATTCCCCTACCTTGCCGCACTACTAAAAACCAAGGAGCTACAGCAGAAGGGCGCCTTCCAGGCCCAATTCTGCGCAGCAACGTTGACCACCCCCACCACATTGGTGACCGCCGCCCACTGCGTGGTCAACCAAAAGACCGGTGAACAAAGCGACGCTGCCGAAATCACCGCGGGCTTCAATAGAAATCTCGATTCCACAAGTATTCGACTCATCGGTATTGCCAGCGTGAGCGTGCACCCGAAATACGACATCGAAACTTCCGAATACGACATTTCCGTGTTAACGCTCGCCTCGCCGGTCGATGACATTGCGTTATTGGCCCCTTTAGTTCCGGGATTGTCCACCGAATACACCTCCGCTGGCCGAACGGCCCAAGTTGCCGGCTGGGGAAATACAGCAGTCTCGGAAAGGAAATATACTTCCGTTTTCCAGGTCGGTGATCTGACTATCTTCCCGGACAATTCCTGCGGCGGCGGGAAACGATATAAAATCGACGGACTCAATTTCAATGGCTTTGACAGTAGTGAATTGGATAAGGAAATAATGCTGTGCGCGGCTGGAGTCAGTTCCAACAAAGAAGTTGTCGATGCCTGCCAGGGAGATTCTGGCGGTCCCTTGGTGGTTGATGCAAGCGCCGGTCCTCGGCTTGTTGGAATAGTCAGTTGGGGCGAAGACTGCGCCAGTAACTACCCCGGTGTCTACACCCGGGTGAGCGCGCTCAACACATATTTGCAAAACGCCGGAGCGATACCGCTTTCGATTCCCACTCTTGCGCCGAGCGTTACCGTTATCCCACTTCTTGACCAGCTGAAAGTCCGTATTACTGCCGGTCAAGACGGGACCACTGTGACCCAGTACGCGGTTACGGCTACCGGGCCAAGTCCCATTGATCCAAATGACACCCAAACATTCACCTGTTTTGCGGCGCCCACCCAGCGCAGTATCACCGGACGTTGCTCAATTTCGGGACTGATCACGGGTGCTCAATACACGATCACCGCAATAGCCGCCACCGACCAAGGCAACTCGCCACCATCAGACCCGATTATTGCGGTCCCAAGTGATCAGCCCGTTGTGGGAAATATCAAGTCGATCAAGTTTACCGGGAAAACCGCCAAATTTCGCGTGACCACTTCGCTTGCAAATGGCTCACAAATCACTGCAGAGCGAGTGCTCTGCTCACCCGTGGGCGCCGGAGCTACTCGCTCTGCTCAAATTTCCAATAATGTGGCGGTGGTTCGCAACCTGACTAAAAGTCGATACCGCTGCGTTGTTCGAATTTTCACTGAGGCTGGTTCTGTGAACTCACCCGTCACGAAAATTCGTCTTCCACGTTAACTCATTTCCTGTCTTCCATCACAATCACCTTGAGGCGCTCTGTTGATGCAACTTCGCCACTTGGCGCTGTTGTGGTGACCTTCACATAGGCGATACCTGGCTTGAGGGCTTTAAGGCCCCAGTACGTGGTGCCACCGGCTCCGACAGCGCCCGTGGGGTTCGCGTCTGATGAATAAAAGCCTTTAGTCAGTTTCACAGACTTCTTCTTACCTTTCACGGTTGCCTTCACCGTGTAGCCAGTCGATGGATTATTTGGCTGGGAAATCACGATTATTTCCTTAGGGGTCAGTCGTACTTGCCCATCTTGCATGAAGATTGAGAATTGCAACTCATTCTTTCTCGGGTCTGCAGCCTGTGCTCCTACAGCGCCGAATGCTGATAATGCGAATGCTGACGCAACAAGCGCCGCGAGGACCTTCGGTAATTTTCTCATGACCTGATCATGTCAGAAGTGAACGAGTTTTAGCTACTCGGTTGCCAAACGCGCCAATGCGGCATTTCTCGTTTCCTGCGTTTGTGCTTGTATCTGCAAAAATATTGCTTCGCGTACCCGGCGCTCCGCTGCGTTGCCCATCAACATTGCGCTGCCTGAACTTGCCGTTATTACAGCAACAGCGGACTTGACAGCGAACTCAAGTACCTGAACGCGCAAGGAAACCAGTTCCGACCGCAAGGTTTTAGGGTCGTCTGTCGCGGCGTAGGCACGTTCGCGCAGTGCCTGGTATTCAACAGCCAATTTACGTGCAGTGATTTTTCCCTGCTCCTGCTTACGCTTGGATGCAACTTCATTAAGTTGCTCAATGGCTCCCCGCGCAACACCCAATGCGGCGGGGTTGGGCAAAATAGTTTTCACCGAATCGGCTACCAGCCATTCATTTGCATCAATGACGCTGAATGCGTAGTCGCTACTCATGAACGTGTGATCAAATGTAATTGGCCTGCTGTGTGTACCTGACATTGCCAATAGTTTTAATGGATCCCCCACCACGCACGAATCGAATGCCTCAGTAAATTCCTGGACCGGTAGATAAAAAATCACGAACTCAGATTTATCTTCCGTGGACGCTAACAGCATCAGTACATCGGCAATATCCCAACTCGTTACCCAGTCAAGGGTCCCGGTCAGTTCCCACCCGCCTTCACATTGATGAGCGACTGGGTTTGGCGGCCCCCCGCGCCGCACATGTGCAAATGCAATTGCCGCCAAAAACTCGCCCCCCTGCAATCCAGACAACCACCGTTTCGAAAGTGCCTCACTAGCCGGCTCGCTTCCACCCGCCAACATTGTGCGTAATGGCGTCTGATGCTGGCTCCAACAAAACCAGGTGCTCGCATCTGCCCCGGCGAGGCGCTCGGTGACTTCACGCTGTTGCGCCAATGCCCGTGGGGCGCCATGCGCCCCGGCTGAGGAAAGCAAATCAATATGGCTCCTGGGAACTCCCGATTGATCAGAAATTTCGGCACTTTCTGCAATCACGTGCAGAGCTGACTCGATCTCGAGCGTGAGTTGTACTCCTGGCTCAATTAGTCGCGCGCTCACCCGCCCACCTAAGCATGGGGGCCGCCGTGATGCAGGCTTAGGGTTACCCCGTGCAAGAAAACTTCCTAGTCCCAAAAATGAGACCCCATGCGGTCTCAATCTTCGCCGAGATGTCGCGCCTTGCGGTAGAAACTAATTCGATTAATCTTGGTCAAGGGTTCCCAGACACCGATGGTCCCCAGGAAATCAAAGACGAAGCTATTCGGTGTATTCAAAGCGGCCGCGGGAACCAGTATCCGCCGCCACATGGCTTTCCAGAATTGCGCTCAGCGATCTCCGCTCATCAGAAGCGCTTTTACGACCTTGTCGTTGACCCTGATACTGGTGTTGTTGCAACAACAGGAGCCAGTGAGGCTATTGCGGCAAGTTTGCTGGCGCTCGTTGAAGTAGGTGACGAGGTCATATTTTTTGACCCCGCATTTGATGTGTACCGAGCGGCGATCGATTTAAGTGGTGCGAAGCCTGTTGGGATTCCACTCACTAAGCCCAATTTCCGACCAGACATTGAGGCGCTGGCGCAAGCGATCACTCCCGCAACCAAGGTGCTCCTACTCAACTCGCCACACAATCCCAGCGGGATAGTGTTCAATTGTGAAGAACTTAGCGCCATCGCTGCCCTGGTGACTACTCACAATTTGATCGTTATTTCTGATGAAGCGTACGAGCATTTGTGGTTTGATTCGAACCGTCATATCCCGATTTCAACTTTGCCGGGAATGTTTGAGCGCACCATCACCATTGGTTCGGGAGGAAAATGTTTTTCATTCACGGGTTGGAAGGTCGGCTGGGCGAGTGGACCGCGCACTTTGATCACCGCCGTCAAGGCGGTACGCCAGCACTTGAGCTACGTATCCGGCGGGCCATTTCAATTGGCGATAGCTCATGGGCTTGGATTGCCAGACCAATATTTTACTGAATTTCGCCGGGACCTTGGCGTTAAGCGAGATCAACTCAGCGCTGAATTGGCGCAAATAGGAATGAGGGTGATCCCCACGGAGGGGACGTATTTCGTCACCACAGATGTTTCACCCCTCGGCTACACCGACGGCTTTGAGTTCGCACGGATGTTGGCCAATAAATGCCAGGTTGTTGCGATCCCGCACAAAGTCTTTACCGAGTCGGGTCAGGACTTTAAAGAATACGTCCGGTGGGCATTCTGTAAGAAGCCTGAAGTCCTAGCAGAAGCCACCAAGCGGATCCGAACTATTTTTTAAGGGTCAGATTAAATTTCATGGCCACCGGACTTCCCAGTGCTGACGCCCGGCTCCCGGTCATGGTGCCCATGCCCTGTGCCTTTTTAAAATCGCCCGTTCCGCTGATTACTTTGATGGAACCACCAAAACGGGCGTCTGCTGTTCCACTGCCCTTCGCGAGGGACAGGCCTTGGCCATCAACCGTCAGGCCAAGGATCGACCCATTGTCCAAAGTCACAGTGACAAATCCTTCAAAGGGGCCACTTCCGTTTTTGTAATTCACCACGCCCAGGAACTCAACTTTCCCCGGCTTACCGTCAATTTTGGTGGCGCTCGTCAGGTAGTTCCAGCCGTAGGTGTAACCCCCTGGTAAGACGTTAAGGGTTGTTTCTTCACTGACAAACTTGGTAAGAAATACAACTTTCTCGCCTTTTGACGCGGCATTTGCCGGGGCAATAAACCCAAGGCCGAGAACTGCGATGACACCGGCGATGAGCCCAGTGCGAATTATGGTTTTGATCATGTCTGAATTCTAAGTGATTCACCGTCGTCCGCCACCGTGATTACACAGGTGTCGCCATCGACTAAGTCGCCACCTAGTAGCGCCATGGCCAACTTGTCGCCAACCGCGGTTTGAACAAGCCTGCGCAGTGGACGTGCGCCGTACACGGGATCAAAACCCCGATCAACCAACCAGGTGAGCGCCGCTGCTTCTAACTCGAGGGTGATTCGCCTCTCGGAAAGCCGTTCCTGCAACTGATCAATGTGAATTTTGGTGATTCGACGTAGTTCTTCCTTGCCGAGCGGATCAAATATAACCATCGCGTCGAGTCGATTAAGGAACTCGGGTCGGAATTTTTGGCGAACAATCTCCATAACGGCAGCCTTGCGCTCGGAGAAGGGCAGATCTTGGTCTATCAAGAATTGGGAGCCTAAGTTTGAGGTCAGAATCAAAATCACATTACGGAAATCGACGGTTCTCCCCTGGCCGTCCGTCAAGCGCCCGTCGTCAAGAACCTGCAAAAGGATGTCAAATACTTCGGGGTGCGCTTTTTCAACTTCGTCGAGCAGGACGACCGAGTAAGGACGCCGACGAACTGCTTCCGTGAGTTGACCGCCCTGTTCGTAGCCGACGTATCCGGGAGGAGCACCAACCAAACGCGCCACCGAGTGCTTCTCGGAGTACTCGCTCATATCAATACGGATCATGGCCCGTTCGTCATCGAAGAGAAATTCCGCGAGCGCCTTGGCCAACTCGGTCTTGCCTACGCCAGTTGGCCCCAGGAACATGAAGGACCCGGTTGGCCGGTCGGGGTCGGAGATCCCTGCTCGCGCACGGCGCACCGCGTCACTGACTTCACGCACCGCTTCAGGTTGGCCAATCACCCGCTCGCCAAGATGGTCCTCCATCCGCAGCAGTTTCTCGGTTTCCCCCTCGAGCAATCTACCTGCCGGGATGCCGGTCCACGCTGCAACGACTTCAGCGATGTCATCTGCGGTGACTTCTTCCCTGACCATGGTCGATTCACGAGCATTTGTTTCCGCCGTAACTTTTTCGAGTTCCTCTTCGAAAGTGGGGAGCTCGGAATATAGAATCCGTGATGCTTGCTCAAAGTCCCCTTCGCGTTGGGCTTTGTCAGCAACTGCGCGCAGGTCATCGATGAGGACCTTGATTTCGCCAATGCGGTCCAGCCCTTGCTTCTCCGCGTCCCAACGCGTGCGTAGTCCGCGCAGTTCCTCGTCTTTATCCGCGATCTCAGCGCGAATCTTGGCCAAACGATCCTTTGATGCATCATCTTTTTCTTTTGATACCGCGAGATCTTCCATGCGCAAGCGGTCTACTTGACGTTGAAGCACGTCAATCTCAACGGGCGAGGAGTCAATTTCCATCCGTAAGCGACTCGCCGACTCGTCCATCAGGTCAATTGCCTTGTCGGGTAGAAAGCGACTGGTGATGTATCGATCGGACATAGTCGCCGCGGCAACGAGCGCCGCATCAGAGATCATGACTTTATGATGAGCTTCATATTTTTCCTTGATACCTCTGAGAATCGCAATGGTGTCTTCAACACTGGGCTGGTCAACAAATACCTGCTGGAAACGCCGCTCAAGTGCCGCGTCTTTTTCAATGTACTGACGGTACTCGTCCAGTGTTGTCGCACCAATCATGCGTAACTCACCTCGGGCAAGCATTGGTTTCAACATATTGCCGGCATCCATCGCCGAATCGCCACTGCTCCCAGCTCCAACAACCGTGTGGAGCTCATCGATAAAAGTAACTATTTGACCGTCGCTGCCCTTGATCTCGTCAAGAACTGCTTTCAGCCGTTCCTCAAATTCACCTCGGTACTTAGCCCCGGCAACCATTGCGCTCATGTCGAGGGAAATGAGGGTTTTGCCAGCAAGTGAAGTGGGGACATCCCCTTCGACGATACGACGCGCCAAACCTTCCACGACGGCCGTCTTTCCTACACCTGGTTCGCCAATCAGGACCGGGTTGTTCTTGGTACGACGCGAAAGAACTTGGATCGTTCGACGCACTTCCTCATCACGACCGATTACCGGGTCGATCTTGCCTTCGCGGGCTAGCGCGGTGAGATCAATACCGTATTTTTCAAGTGCCTGGAAAGTGCCTTCTGGGTCCTGTGTGCTCACGCGTGCGCTCCCTTTCGTTTCTAGTAGTGCTTGAAGTAGCGACTCACCGGTCGCTCCCACCGTTGCGAGTATTTTTTTGGCATCGGAGTCGTCGCTCTGGGCCAGTGCGATGAGTAGGTGCTCGGTGCTGACATATTCGTCACCGCGCTCTTTAGCGAGTACATCTGCGTCGTTAAGAATTTTGAAAGTTAGTTGACTCAGTTGCGGCGCTGCGACAGTTGACCCAGAAGCTGAGGGCAGTGCCTGCATATCTGCCCGCACCCTTGTCATGAAGGTCGACACGTCCACACCGAGATGTTCAAGCAGAGCGGTCGCGATACCGGGTCCTTGCTGTAACAGTGAGTCAAGAAGATGAATGGGCTCGACTGCAGGGTTTCCTTGGGCAGCAGCGATTCGAACTGACGCGCCGATTGCGTCCTGGCCTTTAGTTGTGAATGCAATGTCCATTACTGTCCCCGATTCCTGTATTGCGGTCGCCACACCACCAAAGCGCGTGATGTGCGTTCACGGTGGAACTCGCCGAGTTGTTCACGAAGGGCGAGGACTTGTTCCTCAAGTTCAATCACTCGCTTAATTCCTTCAATGCTTAAACCCTCTGCTGATAATTGTGAAACATAGCGGAGTCGTTGGACGTCGCGCGCGCTGTAAAGACGATTTCTTCCCGCGACCCGGTGTGCCGCTACGAGACCGACTCGGTCGTATTGTCGCAAAGTTTGGGGGTGCAATCCACAGAGTTGCGCGGCGATCGAAATCGCGTACACCGGGGTATCGGAGGCAACAATGTTGTCGTCATTTGGAATGCTCATGGTTTTGCCCCGAGCGCGTATATCTCTTTGCGTGGGTCCTGATCAATTGTTGCTTGGGCGAAGGCTTCTAGAGCAGTTTTTGCGTCCTCGTTTAGGTTTTGCGGGACCGCGACATCTATTACCGCAAGCACATCGTGATTCTTACCGTCCTTGCCGCGGACCCCTTTTCCCTTAATTCGAAACGTCCGGCCAGTGGTAGTTCCCGCTGGAATTCGCATATTGACAGTTCCACCGCGTGGAATCGGAATCGCTATATCGGCACCCAGTGCTGCTTCGACAAAAGTCACTGGGACCTCAACACTTAGATTGTCGCCTTTGCGTGTGTACAGCGGATGGGGCTTAACAGAAACTTTGACGAACAGGTCTCCAGCGGGGCCGCCTCGCTCGCCAGGGCCCCCTTTGCCTTTAAGTCGAATTTTTGATCCGTCTTTGACCCCTGCCGGGATTCGCGCCTGAACGGTCCGATTGCTTTTGCCACGACCGGATCCATGACACCTATTACATGGGTCATCAACAAATAGCCCGCGACCCTGGCACGTTGGGCACGGTTCAGCGAATGCGAATCCGCCCGCATTGCGGGCAACCTGTCCATTTCCTTGGCACGTTGGGCACACCTTTGGGGTGGAGCCGGCTTTCGCTCCGGTGCCGTGACACATCGAACATGGCGCATCACTGTGAAGATTCAACGGTACCGTCACACCATCTAGCGTGTCGTCGAACGACAAAGCGAGTGCGGTCTCGATATCTTGTCCGCGTCGTGGCTGCTGCGAGCGTCCACCACCGCCACCGCCCCCTCGATTGAATAGACCGCCAAGGAAGTCACCAAATCCACTTTGGTCGCCGCCGAATAGGTCTTCGTAGTTGACGTTGTAGTTCCCGCCGCCTCCCTGACCGGGACTGTAACCACCAGATGCAAAAAGAGCTCGACCTTCGTCGTATTCCTTACGTTTCTTCTGATCAGATAACACGTCGTAGGCCTCAGAGACCGCCTTGAATTTGTCTTCAGCTTCCTTGTTTCCCGGGTTCTTGTCGGGGTGAAGGTCGCGTGCAAGTTTGCGGTATGTCTTTTTCATTTCATCGGGCGTCGCATCTTTACTGACACCCAATAAGGCGTAAAAGTCCTTCTCGAGCCAATCCTTATTCATTGCATGTCTCTATCCATTTGGTCCCGGTCAACACTCACGTACCAGCGACGCTGACCCGTGCCGGGCGCAAAATTCGGTCGCCCTGTCGGTAGCCCTGTTGGAATACTGCGGTGACCGTTGGCTCGGTAACTCCGTCGGCTTCTACACTTGCCAGAGCTTCATGCAGGTTGGGATCAAACGGATCCTGGGCCGCACCAAATTTCTCTAGGCCAAGTTTGTTCAAGGTCGCCTCGAGCTTCTCGCCAACGGTTTTGAATGCACCGTTGAGTTCGTCATGCTCGCGCGCTAACTCAAGATCGTCGAGTACCGGCAGGAGTTCTGAGAAGACTGCACCGATTGCCAGTTGACGGTTCACTTCCCGGTCACGGTCGACCCGTTTGCGGTAGTTCGCGTATTCGGCATGTACCCGCTGTAGGTCTTCAGTGAGTTCACTGATTTTTTCCTCGATCCCACCGACCTCACCTTCAATGATCTCCGCTTCCACGTCCATCTCGGTGAGAGGTTCGCCAGCGTCAGGCTGGCGAACCTCGAAGGTGTCGGGATCGATTCGACGTTTGTCGTTCACCCTTACACCCTCTTCTTCACTCACTTGGATTCATCCTCGTCGACGATCTCTGCATCAACAACATCTTCTTCAGATGTATCTTCCGCCGCTTCGGCGCCTTCTTCAGATCCGTCAGCTTGTGCGTCGCTATACATTGCAGCTCCGAGCGCCTGGCTTGCGGCTGCGACCTTGTCCGTTGCTGAGCGCATTCCGGGGCCATCGTTTTCTTCGATTGCTTTTTTGAGCTCTTCCAGCGGACCCTCAACATTTTCCTTCGCTTCTGCGGGGACTTTGTCGGCATTGTCAGCCAGGAATTTCTCGGTTTGATAAACCAGCGCTTCAGCGTTATTACGGACTTCAGCTTCTTCGCGGCGTTGCTTGTCCTCATCTGCGTGTGCTTCCGCATCACGCATCATGCGATCAATGTCTTCCTTGTTTAAGGTTGATCCACCGGAGATTGTCATGGACTGCTCTTTGCTGGTTGCGGTGTCGCGGGCTGATACATGCACGATTCCGTTGGCGTCGATGTCGAATGTGACCTCGACCTGCGGGACTCCACGCGGTGCTGGAGGCAGGCCAGTGAGGTCAAACGTTCCCAGTTGCTTGTTGTAAGCAGCCATTTCACGTTCACCCTGATACACCTGGATGGACACTGAGGGCTGATTGTCTTCTGCAGTTGTGAAAGTTTCTGAACGCTTGGTGGGAATCGTGGTGTTACGTTCGATCAGCTTGGTCATGACTCCACCCTTGGTTTCAATTCCCAGGGATAGCGGGGTAACGTCAAGTAGTAGCACGTCTTTCACGTCTCCGCGAAGAACACCTGCTTGCAGTGCCGCTCCGATTGCAACAACCTCGTCTGGGTTAACACCCTTGTTAGCGTCTTTGCCAGTCATCTCCTTGACCAGGTCAGCAACTGCCGGCATCCGAGTTGATCCACCGACGAGTACAACCTGATCAATGTCACTGATTTTGACTCCAGCGTCTTTGACGACGGACTCAAATGGCGCCCTGGTGCGCTTAAGGAGGTCTGCCGTCAGTGACTCAAACTTGCTCCGACTCAAAGTCTCTTCGAGGTGAAGGGGGCCGTCAGCGCTTGCCGTGATGTACGGAAGGTTGATCGAGGTTTCGGTCGAACTCGAGAGTTCAATCTTCGCTTTCTCAGCTGCTTCACGCAGGCGTTGCATCGCCATCTTGTCTTTGGACAGGTCAACACCGTGTGCGTTCTTGAACTGCGTGACCATCCAGTCAACGACCGCGTTATCCCAGTCGTCCCCGCCGAGGTTGTTGTCACCACTGGTTGCTTTTACTTCAACAACGCCGTCACCGATTTCAAGGAGTGACACGTCAAATGTTCCACCACCAAGGTCGAATACCAGAATGGTTTGTTCTTGGTCGCCCTTATCCAAGCCGTAAGCAAGTGCTGCTGACGTGGGCTCGTTGATAATGCGCAACACATTCATGCCGGCAATTTCACCTGCTTCTTTTGTAGCTTGGCGTTGTGCATCATTAAAATAGGCTGGAACAGTGATGACAGCGTCAGAGACGGTGTCACCGAGATAGGCCTCAGCGTCACGCTTGAGTTTCATCAAGGTACGCGCGCTAATTTCTTGTGGGGTGTACTTCTTGTCGTCAATGTCAACATCCCAGTTAGTGCCCATGTGGCGCTTGACGGAGCGAATTGTGCGATCAACGTTGGTTACTGCTTGGCGCTTGGCCACTTCACCAACGAGTACCTCACCGTTTTTTGCGAATGCAACAACGGATGGGGTGGTGCGGGCGCCTTCGGCGTTGGTAATAACGACCGGCTCCCCGCCTTCTAGGACCGAGACAACCGAGTTCGTTGTGCCTAGGTCAATCCCTACTGCTCTAGCCATTATTTGGCCCCTCTTTTCTTGGTTATTTATCTATTGCTTCATCTTCTGATTTTCAGAATTATGGGTGGCTCACGCTGAGCACTCCCCTATTGTGCCCTAAATTCGACTAATGGTCAAATCCAACGCAGAGTACTTGAGTCGTATCGACTCATAGTGATTCTCACCACCTCTCAAGCCGGTGATCTCACCGGACCAATCATGGTTTTTGCCCCTGCACTCTGACCTAACTCAGATTGGGTTAAATTTCAGCAGAATGTGGTGAACCATGAACGAAAAAGCTCTATTGGAACTGTGGAATCACAAGAGATCGCAGATCATCACGGCACAGATGGCACCTACCCTTGTGCTGATTTCGATTCTGGTCGTGTCTGCTCTCGGTTACTTTGCCGATGCATCAGATTCCGCAAAGATCTTGGCAATTGGCGTCGCGGCTGCTACCGGGATCCTCGCCGTCATTTCCCAGTACGCTGCAATCCGAGAAGCAAAAGCGCTTCTTGTAGATATCAACAAGATTGACGAGCCAAGCGCGCTGGCGAAGAAAATTGGGGAATCCGATTCCTTCCTCGCCCTAACCGCAATTGCCATCGTCGCCCTCAGCTTGGCCATTTTTGCTCTGGTTATCTGGACGGTTCTTGCCTAAACACTCACCTTGAGTGACTTTTTATCGATGACCGGCCGCACGGGTAGGCAACTTGTGCGATCCACTTGTGCGGCCGGTCATAAAAAACCCCTAACGAGCCTTAGTGGCACGACATGTAATCTCGGAACTATTTTTCTCCATGGCCTCTGAGGGCTTCGGACAAGTGATGATGAAATTTACTACCTGACGAGAAGTCGCACGGTCAATCCTCGCGCTCCTGTTGGGCGAAGATCATCGCCGCTCGCACCCGGGCATTAGTAGTTGCGTCCGGTGCTACCTTCAACTGGGAATAGATCTGAGTGAGGTGATACTCCACCGACTTCGGTGCAATAAAGAGTTTCTGCGCGATGGCCGCGTTCGACATTCCAGCTGCGACGAGAGACAAAATTTCGCGTTGCTGGTTGGAGAGCATTTCCAGATGAAAGCCCTCTAGGTTCACCTTTTTTTCACGCACCTGCTCATCCATCAAAGAGCGGTTGAGGCACCCTTTGATGGCATCGGTGAGAACCTGACGAGAGGAGACTCCGGTCTTGAGTAGGTACGACCAATAGGGTCGCTCAGCCTCCGGCAAGGCTTGCAGCACCTTCGGCTTCACGTGCTCGGACAAAATAATGATGTGTAGGTCAGGCAACTGTACGCGCAACTGCAACCCGAAATCGAATCCGAATCCGTCAGGGAGGAAGAGGTCCAACAGGGCCACATCAGGCTTGGCAGCCGGGAAAACAGTCACCGCTTTGTGCCCGGTGCCCGCAGATGCGACCATCTCCATCTGCTCGTTCTCCGACACTACCTGCTCAATAACTTGCCGGAACAGAGGGACGTCCTCAAGGAGGGCGACCCTGATCGGAATTTTTGGCACGCTCTCAGCCTAGACTGAGTTGCCGATTCACAATCGGACTGGGATTCGGGATATCCCCAAACCCGTTAAGGTTGCGGTCGTGACAAAGGTGCTAACCAGGGGGTTGCGGCGCGCCATTGCCAATCCACTGAACCGAGCACTGTGGTGGCTTACCGCCGGAGTGTCCACCTTGACCCTTCTGACCGGGGCCATCCCAGCGACCTACCTCTATCTCAACACTTTCAGTGTCCCCATCTCCAAAGTCATCATCTGGTTCCTGGTCTTGAACTCCATAACTTTGGCGGTCCTACTGACCCTCCTAGCAATCGTGCTCAGCCGAGTGAGTTACCCCTTGATCGGTGCACGAGCCGTCGGCGTGAGTGTGTGTGTCGCGACCGTCGCCGCACTCGTCCGCCTCACCATGGTGTGGCTCACACGCTTTAGTGAATCAGCTCCTACTTCTGATGCAGGGGTGGCCTTCTATATCGTGCAGTTGGCCCTGAGTTTGATGCTGATCATTACTCTCGCTATCACTGTCTCTTTCGCCAGCGCCTACGCGAGCAATCGCGAACGCGCGCTATCTCGTGCAATCGCCGATTTCGACCGCAGCCAAGCCAGCCTTGTTCGGGAAGAGGAAGTTGTCAGGTCCGCAGTGTTCGACCACCTACATGGCACCCTCCAATCCGAGTTCGTCGCAATGCGCGAGGCCCTCAACACCCTCGCTGAATCAGCCCCAGGCACGGAAACCTCGCGGGTGGCATCCAACGTTGAGCAGCGCCTTCGTGTTGTGTATAGCGATAGCATCCAGTCGATGGCCCAAGGAATGCACCCTCGCGGACTTGAGGCCGGCCTGCAGATTGCTCTGAGCGAAATGCAGACACGTCTTGGTGTGGGAATGTCACTCCAGGTGCACATCGATCCCTTCCTCGCGGCCATGGATAACCCTCTCACCGGTGGCATTCATCAGAGCGCTCGATTAGTGGCGTATCGGATCGTCGAGGAAGCCGCGTCCAACGCCCTCAAGCACTCCAAGGCCACGGAAGTTCTCGTCGTCCTCGGCAGCCAACTCGTGGATGGATCTGTCTCTCTTGACATTGAGGTTTCAAATGAAATCTCAGAAGCGGTCGTCATCACAGAGGGAACGGGTCTGGAACGCATGAAAATGCGCGCTCGGTCCTTGGGAGGTTGGGCCGACTACGCCTCAGCAGATGGGCGTTTTATTGTGCTGGCTAGCGTTCCGCTTGCCTTGCCCAAACAGAAGTAGCAGCCCCAATTAAGCGGTGAGACTACCCGTCACCTGTTGGTCGTGACCATGTCACCAAAAGCGTAAAAACACTTTCATGTAACCGAACCAAATTCACTCAGGATCAAACAGGCTGTACGCCAACTGGGTTCAGGGGTTCCCCTAAATTTCCCGGCTCCGTGACCAGGGAATGGAGATACGTTTCCTACCATCCGCCAAAAAAATTACGACACGAAAATATAGGAGAGTTACCATGCGTGTTGCCGTCCCCCTCATTATCCTCGCGACTACAGCACTCGCCGGTTGCTCTGGCGAGGCCGTTCAGAGCGCCGTACAAAACTCCGCCCAGAAGGACTTCCATGAAGATGTCATGATCAACGCGGATCTGTGGACCGAACAGCCAGAAATCCTCGGTGCAGGCTTGGGATTCACCGACATAAACGGAGTGCCAGATCTGACCGTGGACGATCTGGAGGCAAGTAAGCGAATCGCCACCCTGGCTGGGGGCGCATGGAATACGCCCAACTGTGCGGCAGATGAAGTGCCCGCCCTGGGAAACTACACAGCCGTGACGACACCAGAAACAATTGAAATGATTTGGGGCACACCCACCTATTTCGCCGACGGCTACCCGATCGAATTCAGCTGGCCAGTTGTCCCCTCCACGCTAAATCCCACCGACTTCGAACTCACTTTGAATACCGGTGAAAAAGTAACGCCGGATGTAGCTTCGATTTTCCCCAACTGGGAACTCAACGAGCGCAACACGGTCGTCATCTTTGGGCAGTTGGGTAATCGGGTGTCCCCTGATGCACCCGGACTTATTTGGCCTGTTTCTCTAAAGGTGGTCGATGACGGAACTCCGTTGGAGCTACTCGGGCCCGACGGCACCGTGAGCGCTGTAGGGCTTACCTTCGACTCACCACCACCGTCCTCCTACACCGATCCTGATGTGGCACCCGAGGATCGCGGTGGCCCCAACCTTGTGGCAGCGAAACTCTCACGCATGTCAACCGATGGTGAGGGATGGGAAGACGGACCAAAATTCATCCAGGGCGCCATGCCCAATGACGGAGTGAGTCTTTACGGGGACGAGGCGCAATACCGTCTTCGAGTTCTCACTTCCGGCGGGATGACCCCCAACGGTATCCGTGGACTTTTCCCAACGGATTTTGAGAACTACTTCCGTGTTAAGGCCATCACTGATGACGGAAGTGAAGTCATGCTCACAGAAACCAATGTGGACTACACGATTAATGGTGGCACCGTGCGTGTTGTGGGACTAGCCGATCTGGGTCTCAAGTCTGATGAGTACACCGATTGCTACATCGATGATCGCGACAACTACATCGACATCGTGCTCAGTGGCGACGACGCAGCGGTAGCGGCAATTACCCACGTAGAAATCCCATCTACCGACGGTTACCTTCCGTTGTACAACCCGGGTGGTCCCGGCAGTGACCCCACACCCGGCGTGAGCTACACAGCCGGAACCTCTCCTATCAGTCAAGAGGTGTGGGTAACACTTGATGACCCAATGACAGTGACACTCAACAACTAAGTAGCCAGAAAGATCCCCCAAAAAGGTCCTGCACTTTTTTGGGGGATCTTCTGTACTCCGGACCGGAACTATCTCGTCATCAGAACCAGATGTGACACACAAGCAATCAGCGAGAAATCACCGTAGTCAAGGCCTGGACGGCATGTTCGCGATGATTGTTTTGCGCCCGGATCAGCGCTTGGGCGTCACGGGACTTGAGGGCATCGATAATTTCTTGATGTTCTGAGTGAATACGCTCCCGGTTCACCGGATCCCGGAAATAGACCGTCCGATAAATATCTGAAGCATCCCATAATTGTCGGATCAACCGACTGAGCCGGTTCATGCCCGAGAGTTCAATGATCGCGAAATGAAAAGCGCGATTGGTCTCGGTGAGGACAGCAACATCACCGGACTTCGCAGCTTCATTCACTTCACTCAAGATTGCTTCAATGTCAGCAATATCCGCGTCACTCACTTCGACAACCGCCTTCGCCAGCGCCTCCGCCTCCAAAATCTCACGGATCCGATACAACTCAATGAGATCATCAGCCGAAAGCTCTGTAACGAAATACCCGCGATTGGGGTGATAGGTCACCTGACCCTCACCCTCTAAAATTTTGAGGGATTCGCGGATCGGCACCCGGCTAACACCAAGATCTGACGCCAAGTCCTCTTGAATCAATTGCTGTCCTGGTAAGAGGTGGCCGGTGGTCAACGCTGAACGCAGTTCCTGCAAAACGGTTTCCGCTGCCGTCGCTCCCGGGTTTGCCATGGACACATTGTCTCTTGCACTGTCCACTGAGGCACCTACGGCCTTTGATCGTGGTCCCGTGGCCACTTCGTCCGAGCCTCACTCGCAACTGGCGTTGCTCAGTGGGGGGCTAACCCGTCAGTTCATCGAAATCTGGGCAGATGTGTTTCTTAACAGGCACTGTGGGTACACACTGTCCACATGAGGGCCGTCACTTTCTTGGGGTTTCCACATCGGTGCGGGTAGTTGCTGCGGCAATCTATTCCAGCGAGGGTGCGATTCAGTAGTTGGGTGAACTCGCTAATTAGCGCCGAGAAGCTGACCAAACCCACAAAACAACCCGCTAACGCCTTGGGAGCGGGCGACGGGAATCGAACCCGCATATCTAGCTTGGGAAGCTAGCGCTCTACCACTGAGCTACGCCCGCATGCTGCGTGAATTTTAGTTTCTTCGGTATGGGCGACCTGCGCGTGGGTCGGTCTGGTTCTATTCTTTGGGTATGGAACAACGAAATGTGAACGGTGAATCCCTTGAAGTCTGCAGTATTGAGCCACTAACGGGGTTTTTCCGAGACGGCTACACCAACACAAGTGCGGATGATTTTGGTTCACATACGGTCTGCGCGGTTGTAAGTGCCGAATTCTTGGAGCACCAGCGCTCAGTCGGCAATGATCTGATCACACCCATGCCGCAATACGGGTTTCCAGGTTTGGTGCCGGGAGATCGTTGGGGAGTGTGTGCTGGGCGTTGGTTGCAATCCTATGAAGCAGGCGTTAAAGCACCGGTGGTCTTGGCCGCCACCAACGAAGCGGCACTTGAGCACGTTCCCGTTGATGCATTGAAGGAGTGCGCAGCCGACATTCCACCCGATATTTCAGGACTGATTGAGTAGTCGACCATAGCGGTGCATGGTTCGGGAGATTGACTGTTCCTTGACCCAATGGGTCAGTTCAAGTCGCCCACTTCCGGTGACAGGAGCAGTGTCAATTGTGACGCCAGCCTTGTTTGCAAGTTCATATAAGTCAACGGTTGCCGGCGTGAGTACCCGCATACGAACCTCGCCACGCGATTGTTGCATTCGGTTGCCAAGGGCAACTTCTGATTCGTCACTGTCAACCGAAATTTCTAGGGGAACACCGGTGAGCGCCGAGGCTGCCCGTAGCAGATCAATTTGGGGGACTGTCGGATCGCTGCAACGGACAAATACTTTGTCAACGGGGAAATAACGCAAAATATTTGCCTCACTCCTCAGTCCGGCTGCATCGTGCTCCTTAGTGAAGTACTCATTCCACTGAGTCGAGTAGTCAGCTACACCTTGATCAACATTGATATTTTGATCCGTCCAATTTCCGTAACCTGAAAGGTGATTGGGCCCACCTGGTTTTGATCCTGGACCAATACTGGACTTCTTCCAACCTCCAAATGGTTGACGCTCAACAATTGCGCCGGTGATATGTCGGTTGACGTAGGCATTACCCACTTGCGCGTTCGCCAGCCAGTATTCAATTTCTGAAGGGTCAAGGGATTGGATTCCGCCCGTGAGTCCGTACTCGGTTGCGTTTTGAAGTTGCAGCGCGTGGGTGAGGTCATTGGCTCGCATGAGTCCAAGGACCGGGCCGAAACATTCGGTGAGGTGGAACCAAGAATTTGGTTCTACATCCTTTCGAATTCCCGGCGTATAGGTCCTTTCGTTGATCTTGGCGGGTTCGGTCAGCCAGGATTCACCATGTTCAAGAGTGGTGAGTGCACGGAGAAGGTTTCCAGTTGGTGGACTGATCAGGGGCCCCACAATATTATTGAAGTCGGTTGCTTCTCCAACACACAGTGATCTTGTTGCATCCGCCAAACGGATGTGAAAGCTTGGATCGTCATAGACGCTGGCCTCGATAATTGCCAAACTTGCCGCAGAACATTTTTGTCCTGCATGGCCGAATGCTGATTTGACAAGCTCTTTGAT
>DEZY01000101.1:0-7014 GCA_002365735.1 Actinobacteria bacterium UBA3120 | reverse complement strand
GTGAATTGATGGCTTCCATTGTTGGAACATGCGTGCAGTGTCAATGGAACCGGTGAGCATGACCATGTCGACGCCAGGGTGGGTGACAAGGTGGGTTCCGACTTCATTGTCCGGTGTGCAGACAAGTTGCACAAGATCCTGTGGAATACCGGCTTCGTGCAATTGATCAACGAGCTCAGCTGCAACTGCGCGGGCTTCAGGTGCTGGTTTGAGGATTGCTGCGCTACCGGCGGCAATTGCACTCACCAGTCCATTATTGGGAATTGCTGCGGGAAAGTTCCACGGTCCAGCAACCAGAACTAGTCGGTGTGGCTCCCAGGTGAGACCTTGGGAGATGAAGGCTTCGTGGGAAAGTGTTGAATGTGCCGCGTAGTTCGCGAAGTCAATTGCTTCGGAGATTTCAGGGTCACCTTCTCGGGCAGTTTTACCCACACTTCTGGCCATAACCGCGAGGGTTGCGCCACGACGGGCTTCCATCACTTCGGCTACTTGAGCGAGTGCCATACGACGGGTGGCCCATGAAGTGTGCGCCCATTGTTTTTGAGCAGCGTGTGCTCGTTCAACTATTTGGTCTATTTCTGGAATCGAGTCAGTGATTTCTGGGCTGGGCACCTTTGTTTCATTGAACGCTTTTGTTGCCCATTCGCGGTTGGGATGCACGGTGAAGTCAGTGTCAACGCTCGGGTGGAAACTTCCGTCAACAGGGTAGCGAATTATTTCGCCATTGCGGTTCTGGTTTCGTCTTGACGTGCGTGAGACGGTGTGACGCTCATGTACTGAGTTGCGAAACCACTGCGATTGACGATCCCATTCAGGTGATCCGGGCGTGATGTCAAAAAGTGCGCGCAGGAAATTCTCCGGTGAAGAGTTTTCGTCGAGTCGACGTGAAAGATATGCGATCGAGGCATCCCGATCCTCCTTTGCAACAACGGGCGAGTAGAGAAGTAGCTCACCTGCGTCATTTCGCACCGCGCGTGACTGTGGTGGAGCCATGCCTTCTAGCATCTCAATTTCCATGATTTCGTGGGCGTCAAGCAAGTCGCGGATTGTCAGTGCCCAGGCAACTTCAAAAAGGTTATGACTGGCAATACCAAGACGCACCGCGCCAGGATCTGACTTTGTGAGCACTGTTTCCAGCATGGCCTTGTAGGAAGCATCGACGGCATGTTTTGTCGGGTACGGTGCTTGCGGCCAGTCGTGAAGTTCGGCTTCGACCGCTTCCATTGCCAGGTTCGCTCCTTTAACCAGTCGGATCTTGATGGGTGCGCCACCATTGCGAAAGCGTTGATTGGCCCAGTCAATTAACGTGATTAGGGCCTCGTGACTGTCAGGAATGTAGGCCTGCAACACGATTCCGGCGCGAAGTTGCACGAACTCTGGCTTGGAAAGTACCTGCATAAAAGATTCAACAGAGAGTTCGAGGTCGCGGAACTCTTCCATGTCGAGGTTGACAAATGTAGGTGGCGTTGTTGACGCGGCCGCACGGTACAGATCAGACAAACGCTCATCAATGCGCTTGAGGGATTCCTCTTTGGCAAGCACGTCGAGGTTCGCGTGCACTGCTGAGATCTTCACCGATACGTAGTCGACGTCGGGACGCAAAATTCGACCGCGCACTGCATCAGTTCGTTTAGTTGCTTCGTCATCTCCCAAAATTGCCTCCCCCAGAACATTGATATTGAGGTTGAAACCATCTGCCTTTCGGTTTTTCATGTATTTACTGAAAGCGGGGTCTTCTGAGGGGAGAATCACGCCGGCGGTGTCTTTTGCGATCCGCCAATTAACGGCCCTTTCGGCGATCCCTGGTATCAGTGGAGCGATCTTGCCTAAGACTGCAAGACCTAAACGGTCAAATCCACCAAGGGACACGGGAACCCCAGCGGCGGTGAGGTCGTGCAGCCTTCGAGCTGAACGCTTGGCTTTACGGATTCGCAACACCTGATCGGTGAGGTCAAGTAGGAGATCGCGGCCAGATGAATCAGCGAGCAGTTTGGACAGGCGAGTGGCCGAGGCGGCCTCTTTGCGGGAGGTGTCGGCGAGTGATGCTTGCAGTAGGGCCAATGCACGGTCCTGGGCAAGGTCAATCAGTTCGCTGTCACTGGGCAATTCACTCACGGGTTTCATGTGCCTACCCAAGCGCGCGGTGCTAGCGGGTGTCTTGTGCAAGAGTATGCACATGGATGTCGAATTAATACAAAATCAATCGGTAGTGTTATTTCGGCAATTAGTGGGTGGGGTCCCACAAATCATGGGATCGATTAAGGACTTACATGATCACCATGTTTATGCCAACGAGGGGTTTTGCGCTCGTTTGGGACTCAAAGCTAGTGAAGTTCACGGGCGGACTGTCCGTGAACTCTTCGGTGATGAACTCGCTGACTCGTATTTAGCCCAAGATGAATTGGTACTAAAAACGGGTCGACCGCTGCAGAATCACTTAGAACTCATTGTCCGGGCAGATGGACAACTGGGTTGGTACGTCACTAGCAAGTCGGTCCTTATCTCAGCGACGGGTGAACCTATTGGAATTGCCGTGTTATCCGTTGACCTGCATGCACAAGTAAATAGCGCCCACGCTGGGTTGGCTCGAGTTATCGCGGCAATCAGGGGGCGAATCGATGAACCATGGCGGGTCGCCCAGATGGCCGAGATTGCGGGGGTTTCCTCGCCGTCACTTGAGCGCTTGGCCCGACGGACCCTCGGATTACCTCCCCAGCAGCTTTTACAAAGGCTCCGACTAGAGCACGCGGCATCGATGATCACCCACACTTCACAGTCCATGGGGGATATCGCTGCAGCCTGCGGGTTTTACGACCAGAGTTCATTTACTCGTCAGTTCCGAAAAGTTCTGGGGCTCACACCCGGTGCCTATCGGCGCGTCGGTTAATCGAAAGCGATAACCTTCCCACGTGCTGCTATCTGACCGGGATCTACTGACCGAAATTGATAATAAACGCGTGGCTGTTGAGCCATTTGACATGGAAATGATTCAGCCTTCGAGTATTGACGTGCGGCTTGACCGGATGTTTCGGGTTTTTGAAAACCATAAATACCCCCATATTGATCCCAGTATTGAACAAGAGGATCTCACGCGTCTGATTGAGCCCGACGGTGACGACCCATTCATTTTGCACCCGGGTGAATTCGTTCTCGGTTCAACCCTGGAAGTTGTTTCACTCCCGGACGACCTCGCGGGTCGACTCGAAGGAAAGTCTTCACTCGGTCGTCTTGGTTTGCTCACGCATTCAACCGCAGGTTTTATTGACCCAGGGTTCTCAGGACACATCACGTTGGAACTCTCGAATGTGGCAACCCTGCCTATCAAACTTTTCCCGGGAATGAAGATTGGCCAACTGTGTTTGTTTCGTTTGTCGAGTCCAGCTGATCACCCGTACGGATCTGATAAATACGGATCCCGTTACCAGGGACAGCGTGGACCGACAGCGAGTCGCTCATTCGCGAACTTCCACCGTACCAAGATTTAGGTCACTGCTTGGGAACCGTAATTCTTCCTGAGCATCGGGCTACAATCCCAATATCACCAGAAGTCCACTCTCAGAAAAAGAGCGCCTGGTATCGGTCACCATGTCCATGATGGATGTGGATCAACCTGACAAAAGCCATATTGATGAAGTGTTGTTGGCATCAGGGATTTCCAAGGCTTGCCCGTGCCTCCACTTCAATGATGTGAGCGATCCCATTGAAGTTGCGATGATTCGTCGACTCAGCATTTTTGTAGAAGCAAGCATTGGTTCCTTTGAACAGGTCGCAAATTACCACACCGAGGATGGCTCTCAACGCAGTTCAATCCGCGCGCTGCTGCGGCAATGATTCAGGCGTACATGCTCGAACAGGTACACGATCACGCCTCGGACACCACATACAGCAATGACGACCGGGTAGCATAAATTGATTTGATTCTTGATCGGGTGTTTAGTTAACCAATTTATCTGTCACGGCTCGAGCGAGACTTGGTTTATTGATGTGGGCGAGTTCGGTAACGCGAACAAGGTGATTTATCGTGCCTGGCAACTGCCTCATAAAGGCGACAACTTGCCGACCGGCAGCCCGTTTTAAATAGGATCATCAACCTGTTTAACTCAGGGTCTTTTTCCTTGTGGCTTCCAAAAGCAGCGTCGCGACATCGGAAACTACTACACCCTCGGCGAGGCCCTCTTGCTGGCGTGAAGTAACAGCGTCGTTGAGCATGACGGAACAGAATGGACAAGCCACCGCGATTGTTTTTGCCCCGGTAGCGATTGCTTCATCACCGCGGTTTTTGTTGACCTGGGTGCCAATCTTCTCCTCCATCCACATGCGGGCCCCACCAGCGCCGCAGCAGAATGACTTGTCACCGGATCGCTCCATTTCAATCTTCTTTGCACCTGTGGCTTCGAGGAGTTCACGTGGTGGTTCATAAATTTTGTTGTGACGACCGAGATAACAAGGGTCGTGGTAGGTGACGCTTTCACCAGGCTCAGCAATAGGCGTGAGTCGATTGTTGTTGACCAATTCACGGAGTAATTCGGTGTGGTGGACAACGTCGTAGTCACCGCCAATTTGTGGGTACTCGCGCTTGAGTGTGTTCAAGCAGTGCGGGCAAGTTACCACAATTTTGGTTGCCTTGATCTCGTTGAGCATCTCAACGTTCTGCATGGCTTGCATTTGATAAATAAATTCGTTGCCAGCACGACGCGCTGGGTCACCAGTGCAGGTCTCGCCGTCACCGAGGACCATGAATTTTACGCCTGCGGTGTCAAGTAGTTCCGCTACCGCCTTTGTGGTTTTCTTCGCACGGTCTTCGAACGCTCCGGCGCAACCAACCCAGAAAAGGTACTCAATATCTGCTGGAATTGTCTCTTCACCATCGCGGCCGAATACCCGAACGTCAAAGTCAACTTCAGTGATCCAGGAATTGCGGTCGGCGGCGTTCATGCCCCAGGGGTTGCCCTTGGATTCAACGTTTTTGAACATGCCGTTGAGCTCACTGGGGAAATCTGATGCGACCATGACCTGATTCCGACGCATGTCGGCGATATGGTCAACGTGCTCAATGTCTACCGGGCATTGATTGACGCACGCGCCGCACATCGTGCATGACCACAGGACGTCGTTTCCAATAACCGGGAGCTCAAGTGAAAAGTCGCGGTGCCCGTCGTAGGTGTAGCCGTCGGTCGCTGCATTCTCTGTCTCTGCACGATCACCAATGAATGGGCGTTGCAACAATTCCTGTTGCTCTGGTGTGAGGGTGGCGAGTGCCTCTTCGTCCAATTCACCTGCCCCAAGCATGGATCCTTTTGCTGCAAGTAGGTACTCCGAAGAAGCGAATAGATTGTCACGAAGATCCATGATCAAAAGCTTCGGGCTCAGTGGTTTCTCGGTATTCCAAGCCGGGCATTGATCTTGGCAGCGTCCGCATTCGGTGCAGGCCATAAAGTCAACGTAATTCTTCCACGTGAATTCAGAAATGTGGCCTTTACCAAAGAGGGCGTCTTCTGGCGGATCTTCAAAGTCAAGGGGCTTTCCGTCGTACATGATGGGTTGCAGCGGGCCGAGTGCGTCCGGTCGGCGCGAGGTGTACACGTTGACCGGTGCGGTGAAAATATGAAGGTGCTTGCTGTTGAGAACTATCAGCAACAAAACAAGGATCACTCCGATATTGAGCCATAAGCCAATTGTTTCAATCCACTCATTTGTGTGGATACCAAGTCCATTAATCCACGTTGCAAAGTACTCGGATGCGAAGGCGCCATCAGGGAAGGGGAACACTCCCGTGTTCACCTGAGCCGCGCGGTAGAGGAAAAGCGTCCAGACAACGTTGAAGATCATGAACAGAATGAGCCAGGCACCTGCAGTGTGGGAACCAAAAAAGCGTGACGCCCGACCCTCCTTGCGCGGGTCATTTGTGAGGCGGATAAGTGCAAAGATCGTGATCCCCACCAGTACAAGAATGGCAAACAGATCTTCGGCAAAACCGACGATCGCCCAGGTACCAATAATGGGAACCGCGAAGTCAGCCACGTAGAGCGCACCGAATGCCTCAATGATTGTCAGACCCAGAACGATGAACCCCCAGAAGGCAAATACGTGTGCGATTCCAGGCACGATCCACTTGAGCAGCTTGCGTTGGCCAAGAACCTCGGTGGCCTCCGCTTCGACGCGAACAGTGGGATCGGTGAACCGACCGACCGACTGGCGGCCCGTCCGGGCGAGGGAGAACAGGAACCAACCTCGTTTTGCGGCCAGGGCGATGAGTACGAGGGCAAGTACTGTGCCCACGAGGGCGCGAATAAGCATCTGGTCCATTGGGTAAATCTACTCATGGTCGAGAATATTTTCTCTACGACCCGATCTTGATCGAGATTGTCACATCACGCGTGAATCTAAATCGGCGAATGAACCGGCCAAATCGGGTAGTCATTGAGCCGTACCCGCCGGTAAGGTGCCAATGTGGCCTCAAATCCTGATCGCTCCTCCCACTTCCCCGCAATCGAGAAAAAGTACGGGCAACCTATGTCCTTTTGGTTTGACCAGATAGCCGAGATTTCCGCTAGGAAGTACCTGGAGCAGATTGCCTATTTACGGGGGAATTTTGGATTCACTCAAACGCACGCAAATGCACTGGTGCTTTATGCGCGGGGATCAACGACATCACTCAAGTACGAAAATGTTGAACAGTATTTGGCACAATTCGATTACACCAAGCAGGAAACTGTCCGATCAATCTTTAGATCGATGACGAACGAGTACCCAACAATGCAAGTTGTGATTGCGTGGAATCATCCATTCGGCAAAATCGATGATCACTATATCATCGGTGTTTCCGTTCACCAGAAACACATTTTATTGGGCCCGACCCACACTGGAGTCCTTACCAAACTTACCGCCGAACTCGCCCCCTACATTGTGAACAAGAAGACTTTCAAAGTCCCGGTTGACTGGAATGTCGATGCCAAGCTGATGTGTGAAATCGTGGAGTTGACACTTAACTCTTAACTCATAACTCATAACTCA
>DEZY01000136.1:5278-8092 GCA_002365735.1 Actinobacteria bacterium UBA3120 | reverse complement strand
CGCAACCGCGCATTGTGGTCGCAACCCAAGGTGCAGAGCCTTTTGCGGAAAACGGATTTGCCGCCGTCGTGATTTTGGACATGGCAACACACTCGATTTCCTTAACTGCCAGTGAGTCGTTAACTCGCCGAGGGTTTGCAGCGGCCGTGAGGGCTAGGGTAGGCGCACCAATTGTGCTCACGGGCGATCCAGGAAGCAGGGAAAACCAAGCTTTGGCCCGTTGGGATAGCCCATGGTTTGCTGGGCGTGAGCTGGTAGATCGCGCCCAGGCTCATTTGCCGCCTGCGGCTCGAGTCGCATTGCTGATCGGGGATCGTGATGCCGTGACGAACGTCGCCTCAAGCGCACAGGAAAAAGTTGACGCGCGATTGTTAGGGCCGATTGAGGGGGACCCTTCACAAGTTTTTCTCATGGTGCGCCGGGCGCAGGGAAGGGCTCTGACCGAGGTGTTGAATTACATAATGCGAACTCGCTCGGCCGATCCGAAGAATTCATTTGTGCGAATCCAGATCGATCCGCGTGATTTCTGACCCAGCACGCCATGTCCTACACTTGTGGCATGGCGATTCAACCCATTAGAATTTTTGGCGACCCGGTCCTGCGGACCCCCGCCGCGGAGGTTGTGGATTTTGATAAGGAATTGCGCAAATTGGTGGCAGACCTCACCGACACTATGCAAGATGCGCCGGGCGTGGGACTGGCGGCACCTCAACTGGGTGTTTCCCTTCGCGTTTTTACCTACTGGGTCGAGGAAGAGCTGGGCCACGTTGTAAACCCGACTCTGGATCTCTCCGATGACACAGAGCTAGGGGATGAAGGGTGTTTGTCACTGCCGGGACTCTCATTTGATACTCCGCGTGCACGAAGTGTCGTCGCAAAAGGTTTTAATATGTATGGTGAGCCAATCGAGTTGGTTGGCGCGGATCTCATGGCTCGGTGTGTCCAGCACGAGACGGACCACCTTGATGGAATCATTTTTATTGACCGTCTTGGACCAGAGGAACGCAAAGAGGCCATGAGGGAAATTAGAGCCAGTGATTGGTTCGGGGACGACTTGGTCGTTAAAACAAGCCCGCACGCAATTTCGCAAAAGTGGATGTAAATTGAAATTAGTTTTCGCTGGCACCCCTGATGTGGCGCTGCCAGCTCTGGAAACGTTGATTTCCTCTGAGCACGACGTTCTGGCGGTAATCACTCAACCTCCGGCGAGGGCCGGGAGGGGGCGCGAATTGCAACCAAGTCCGGTACATGCTGTGGCCGATAAATTCGGCATCAAGGCTTTGTACCCGGACTCCATCCGCGAAATTGATGCGGTGCTTCGTGAACTGCAACCTGATGCGATCCCTGTGGTGGCCTACGGCCAGCTAATCCCTGAGACCATGTTGGATATTCCCGCGCAGGGGTGGATCAACTTGCATTTCTCGCTGCTGCCCGAGTGGCGTGGCGCGGCTCCCGTTCAGCATTGCATTTGGCGGGGTGACGCAATCACGGGGGCTACAACCTTCCTAATCGACCATGGAATGGACAGCGGGCCGATCCTTGGCCACGTAACGCAATTGGTGGATCCGAAGGACACCAGCGGAGCGCTGCTTGCCCGACTTGCTGACACAGGATCACACTTGCTGCGGCAGACCCTAGATGCTTTGGAAGCAGGCATGATTACCCCGATTGCCCAACAGCACGATCAGGCAACTTATGCACCAAAGTTACAAAAATCCGACTCCCGGATAGATTGGCAGCTGCCGGCGATCGAAATTGACCGTCGGATTCGTGCGATGACGCCTAAACCGGGAGCGTGGACCACCATGGTGTTAAGTGAACACGAGATTTCACTGTCAATCGGTCCCGTATCCACAAATCGCGACATCCAACTTGATCCGGGAGTTATCTGCGTGATCGACAAAAACGTATTCGTGGGAAGCGCGACATATGCCCTTGAACTTGATCGCATTAAACCACCGGGCAAGAAATTCATGTTGGCCACAGATTGGATGCGTGGATTGCGCACCGAAGAGGTGAAATTTCTCTAATGGAGGAAGAAGCAAAGGAGTACCCCACCGGCGATCAGCCACGCATGGCAGCCCTGGAGTTGTTGCGTTTGGTGCGAGATGAAGGCGCTTACGCGAACTTGGCGCTTCCCCAGGTGCTACGCAAATACAAGCTGAATGGTCGAGATGCTGCCTTCACGGTTGAACTCGCCTACGGCGTCTTACGCAATCAAATTCTCTACGACGCCATGGCACAGCAGTGTTCATCTCGCCCATTATCGAACGCCGAGCCGGAAATCATTGACATCCTGCGGCTGGGAATCCACCAGATCTACGCAATGCGGGTGCCCGACCACGCAGCGGTGGACACCTGCGCAGCTTTGGCTCGAGTGACGGCCAAGGGCAAAGACACGGGGCACATAAAGGCGCGCGTTGGTTTTGTGAATGCGGTCCTTCGCTGCGTCACTACGTCTGAGTTTGACGCTGAAACCTTGACCCTGGGAAATCGCTACTCTCATCAAGACTGGATAGTAGAGGCCTTCGAGGAATCATTGGTGCGTAACGGGCTTCCGCTCGACGACCTGGAAAAACTCCTGCAATCAAATAACACTGCCGCGCGCCCGGTCATTGCAGTGCGCGAAGGCGACCAAGAAATTGAAGGGACTATCCCAGGTCTTTGGAGTAAGCAGGCACGAATTCTCACTGACGTGATTCCGCTCGAACTCGATCAGGTCCGTGATGGCAGCGCGATTGTGCAAGATGAAGGCAGTCAGCTAGTTGCCCAGGCATTTCTATTGGCTCAGCCAACCGGCCCTGAAACCGCGTC
>DEZY01000136.1:0-5154 GCA_002365735.1 Actinobacteria bacterium UBA3120 | reverse complement strand
AAGCGCGTGGCTGGATATGTGCGCGGGTCCCGGAGGAAAAGCTGCCCTGATTTCCGACTCAGTACCTTCTGGTGTCGAATTTATTGCGGTGGATCTGCACAAACATCGAGTAGATCTGATGAGCAAGATCACTGGGCCTTCAGCGAATTTGTTGACCGGCGATGCCAGAGAGCGTCCTTGGGGTAATCGGTTTCTTGATCGGGTACTGCTCGATGCTCCCTGTTCGGGCTTGGGTGCATTGCGTCGCCGACCTGAGGCGCGCTGGCGCAAAACCAAGAAGCAGACACTCGAATTGACCGAGTTGCAAGAGGAATTACTCTTGGCTGCCATCGATTCAACGCGAGTCGGCGGGATCATCGCCTATGTAACCTGTTCGCCCTACTTGGAAGAAACGTGGGCTGTTGTGGAGAGTGTTCTTCACGCGAGAGCCAATGTTCAACTCGAAGACGCGAGATCACTGTTCCCTGGAGTGCGTGATCTAGGAGAAGGGCCATGTGTTCAGCTCTGGCCGCATGTTCATGGGACAGATGCCATGTTTTTTGCCCTGTTACGCCGGGTGTAGTTGAGTGCAGATAGTCTGCGATCATGCTGATTTCGCCGAGTGTTCTCAATAGCAATCTGGGGCGGCTGAGTGAGGAAATCTCCAAAGTGGAGGGGGTGGCTGACCTCATTCACCTTGATGTCATGGACAACCACTTTGTACCAAACCTCTCATTTGGGCTTCCCGTGGTCGCCGGCGTGATTGCCCAGACATCACTCCCGGTCGATGTTCATCTCATGATCGACGATCCAGATCGGTGGGCACCGGCATACGGTGAAGCGGGCGCGTATTCGGTCACTTTTCACATTGAGGCAGCCAAAGATCCCCTGACGCTGAGCAAGAATATTAGCGCTACTGGGGCAAGAGTTGCTGCTGCACTGAAACCTGGCACTGACCTTGATTCACTTGATGGATTGATTGAGCACCTCGACATGATCTTGATCATGACAGTGGAACCTGGGTTCGGTGGTCAGGCATTTATGTACGACATGATGCCCAAGATCACTCGTGCGAGAGAATTAAGTGGCGCTCAAATGTGGATTGAAGTTGACGGTGGCGTCTCCCAAAATACAATAACGGATTGCAAAGAAGCTGGTGCCAATGTCTTCGTTGCAGGGTCGTGTGTCTACTCCAACCCTGATCCGGCTCAAGTCGTGCGCGATCTCAAAGCGCTAGTGGAGTAATAATTGACATTCGACCCGCAGTTCATTTCGCAGGCAATTGAATTTGCGCATCTTGGGCCGCATTCATCTAATCCTCGGGTCGGAGCCGTATGCGTGAAAGACGGAATTGTCGTGGGTACCGGCGTCCACCGCGGTGCGGGTACTCCCCATGCTGAAGTTGAGGCGCTGGCAGCAGCTGGCACAGCAACTCATAACGCGGATCTTTACGTTTCGCTGGAGCCTTGTTCGCATATTGGTCGCACTCCTGCGTGTACCCAATCAATTATCGAGGCCGGAATTTCCCGAGTATTTTATGCGCAAGATGATCCGACCAGTGAAGCTGGCGGTGGGGCTGGCGTACTCAGAAACGCTGGGCTCGAGGTGGCAGGCGGATTCGATTCGGCACTTTCCGTTGCATTAAACCGGGAATGGAACCACCGGATGTTCACAGGCATGCCTTTTGTGACGTGGAAGTTTGCGCAAAGCCTGGATGGTCGAGTCGCCGCAGCAATTGGTCAACGCACTGTCATCAGTGGGAGCGAGTCACGGGGTTTCGTCCACGAACTACGTTCGCGGGTCGGTGCAATCATGGTGGGGACAGAAACGTTTCTGGTTGATTCTCCGAGTCTTGTCGCCCGCGAGGTGGATGGTTCCGCGAAAACGAACCAGCCACTGCGGGTGGTCATGGGAATGCGCGACGTCGCTCCGAAGGAGTTCCTGCACTTGGCAATTCGGGATCCCGAGGTTGCACTTGCCGAATTAGCAGAGCGCGGTGTCAATCATCTCTTGTTAGAAGGGGGACCTACTTTGGCAGCAGCATTCGTTGAATCGGGCTGGGTAAATGAAATAATCAGCATTACGGCTCCGGTTACCCTTGGCTCTGGACCGCGGGCATTGGCCACAAATTCGCCATTAATGGGCCGTGTGAAGGTCACCTCAACGTTTGTTTTAGGAGCTGACCTCATCCAGATCGGAGAACTGGGATAAGTACTAGAGTTAAACCATGTTCACCGGTATTGTTGAAGCGACGGGTTTTGTTAGCGCAATTAGCGCCGGTTCAGATTCTGCTCACATGACCTTCTTGGCGCACGGAGTGCTAGCGGACGCGCAAGTTGGTGCCTCAATTGCAGTCAACGGAGTGTGCTTAACCGTTACCGAATTTGACGAGAAAAGCTTCTCGGCTGACCTCATGAACGAAACACTCATGCGCAGTGCGATGGGAGAGTTGAACATTGGGGATTGCGTAAATATTGAACGAGCGATGCCACTCACGGGTCGCCTGGGCGGGCACATCGTGCAGGGGCACGTTGATGCAGTCGCAGTCGTAAGATCGATTGAGCCCAGTGAGGACTGGACAATCATTTCATTTGATTTACCGCTCCAGATCGCACGTTACGTTGTTGAAAAGGGTTCAATAACGGTCAGCGGGGTTTCTCTCACCGTCGTGGCAGTGGCGGAGCCGACCGCCGAACACCAATGGTTTAGTGTCTCACTAATCCCCACTACCTTGAAAGATACAACGTTGGGGAAACTTGAAGTAGGCAGCCAAGTTAATCTTGAGGTCGACGCAATTGCCAAATACGTTGAACGGATTCTCGCATTCGCACCACCGAAGGGGAACTCATGAGTGGCGGAAGTGCTCCACAGTTGGACCTAAACGCAGCGGGTCTTCGCACTTGCATTATTGCCGCGCAATGGCACGAAGTCGTTATGGGCGGCTTAATCGGCGGTGCGACACGAGCTTGTGAGCAAGCCGGCTCCACGCATGAACTAGTCCGGGTTCCCGGCGTATTCGAATTACCACTTGCCGCTCAACTTGCGGCTCGAAGCGGGAAATTTGATGCGTTGATTGCTCTCGGAGTGGTGATTCGCGGTGGCACTCCACATTTTGAATATGTCTGCAGCGCGGCGACGCAGGGTTTGCTCCGAGTCGGCCTTGATAGCCAGATGCCGATTGGGTTTGGCTTACTGACCGTTGATAGTGAGCAACAAGCGCTTGACCGAGCGGGTTTGGCGGACTCACCGCAAGACAAGGGATCTGAGGCGGTGGAGGCTGCCCTTTCGATGGCCTTGTTGGCGCGGGACACGTTCGTACTAGCGGGAAGTTCAACAGCAACCGGGTTTCGGTAGACTGCGCTAGTGACTGACACGCCTTCGACGAAGACTTTTGAAGATCTTTATCTGGAGTTGTCTCACAAGCTTGCCGCTGGCGATACCAATTCTGCATCAGTTCGTCTCGTTCAGGCGGGCACACATGCGATTGGGAAGAAAATCGTTGAGGAGGCGGCCGAAGTATGGATGGCGGCCGAACACGAAGGCAAAGAAGCGTTGGCACTAGAAATTTCACAATTAATTTATCACCTTGAAATACTCATGCACGCACATGAATTGAGCGTTCAAGATATTTACAAGAATCTATAGACCCATTTTCCGAACCGAAGGGCACACCATGTTGCGGGTTGCAATTCCTAATAAGGGGCAATTGGCGCAGCCGGCTGCGCAACTTCTTAAGGAGGCTGGCTATCTTGCCTCACTTGGTGCGAGGTCTTTAACCCTTACCGACTTAGCAAACGACGTTGAGTTCTTCTTTCTTCGTCCAAAAGACGTCGCGATTTATGTGGGTGCGGGGACCATTGACTTGGGAATTACCGGCCGAGACATGTTGCTCGATAGCGGAGCGCCGGCGCAGGAAATAATGCAGCTTGGCTTTGCCCCATCGACGTTTCGATTGGCTGTCCCCAAGGGTTCTATGAGTTCGCGTGAGGAGCTCAATGGCAAGAGGATCGCCACTTCCTATGAAGGCCTTCTGCGCGCCTGGCTAGACCGGTTTCAGATCTCGGCGCACATCGTTCGCCTTGATGGCGCAGTCGAAAATGCCGTAGCACTCGGCGTCGCCGATGCTGTAGCTGACGTTGTGGCAACCGGGGCCACCTTGCGTGCCGCCGGACTGGAAGTGTTGGGGGATCCGATTTTAGAATCGGAGGCGATTGTGATTCGACCTGAGAAGTCCGAGAGGACGCAGGCACAAGATACCTTTGAGAGACGGCTACACAGTGTAAATGTTGCGAGATCGTATGTATTGGTTGATTTTGATGTACCGAACGACCGACTGCCTCAAGCGTGTGAGATCACCCCAGGTATTGAATCACCAACAATCTCTGCGTTGCAAGATCCGCAGTGGTCTGCAGTACGTGCGATGGTGCTGAGCATTGATGTGCATCGCATCATGGATGAACTATTTGCTTTAGGGGCAAAGGGCATCCTGGTAACCGACATTCAGGCGTGCAGGCTTTAGTCGATGAGTACATTTCGACGGAGTGGCAGTACCGTTAGTAATTGCAGCACAGAAACGCCGGCCAAGATGGTGAAAACCATTGACCATGAATCAAAATAGTCAAGGAGCACTCCGGCAACTAGGGGGCCGGCAGCAGCGACCGTGTAGGTGATAAAGAACGTCATCGCGGCCAGTCGGGCGGCACTAGCTGAATCCTTGCTGTACTCGCCGATCAGCCCGAGGCTCATGGCGAAGGTGCCACTTAGAAAAAAACCGAAAATCAGGAGAGCCAACCAGGGCAAGAAGTCGGGCAGCCAGGCGATTGAGATGAGCGCAATTAAAGTCGCCCCAATGGCGATGGTAAACAGTGACCGACGATGTTTTACCCGCACGGCCAGTCCGGCGAGTACAAATGCTGCCACCACCGCTGCGGCGGAGAAAAGACCGAAGAGCCAGCCGGCATTCTCTTGGGTCCAGCCACGAGCTTCGTAGGAAGGCGCAATCCAGGCGAGCGAACTGTAAAAGATAATTGAATTGAGGGCCATGTTCAGGGCCAATGCCCACGCGATCTTGTTTCGCCATGGCAATTCTCGGATCCGCACTATTGCTGAGGGCCGATCATGGGCGGGGGAGTTGCGTTCGGTGTAAGTCCAGGCCGCTAGCGCTATCAGCGCCGG
>DEZY01000083.1:4178-6459 GCA_002365735.1 Actinobacteria bacterium UBA3120 | reverse complement strand
CTTTCCTGGCGTGGTCTAAAGACAGAGCAACACTCACAGGAATCTTCCTAGGTTTAGCAATTGCTTCAAAGTTTTACCCAGTATTTCTTCTCTTGGGTTTTGTTCTGCTTGCCTGGCGGACAAAAACTTGGCGTCCAACCTTGAGCATGCTCATTGCAACGGTCACGACCTTCCTTGCAGTCAACATTCCTTTTGCAATCGCAAACTTCGAGGGTTGGGTTACTTTCTACACATTCAATTTCGGCAGGGCAATTGACTTCGGTTCGTTCTGGTATGCGATAACTCAAATCGGGTTACCCACTATCCCGGAGAGCCTGCTCAATGTTGCGTCAACAGCACTTTTCGCACTACTACTCATTGCAATCGCAATTCTGGTTAAGAAGACGCCAACAACCCCAAGTATTGCCCAGATCTCGTTCTTGATCCTCGCCGCTTTTGTGGTTACTAATAAGGTCTACTCACCCCAGTACGTTCTGTGGCTTGTTCCGCTTGCAGTCTTGGCCCGTCCGAACTGGCGCGACTTTCTGATCTGGCAGTTCGGTGAAGTGATCTACTTCGCCGCAATCTGGTGGTTCCTCGCCGGCTACGGAATCACCGACTCCAAAACACTCACCCCGCAGTGGTACGCCGCAGCCACCTTCGTTCACATTGCCGCAACCATCTATTTTGCGGTCATGGTGATCCGCGACGTGAGAGCCAAGTCAGACTCCAACGGAATTAGTTGAGTAATTGTTGAGTGCTGTACAAACTGTGCGGATTTTAAGGGCGTTTTAGGGAGTCGAATGGGTAAGTCCCTCGTAGCTTTTGTATCCAATCCGCACAGTTCACATACTGCGCACATACTGCTCACATACTGCGTCGCCAAAGCGAGGCCATGGGCGAACTTTGACGATCTGTCGAGGGATTTGACATGACAAGTGGGTCGAAGGAGTCCATAAAGGTTCCAGCTATCACGAATGGAAGGGCTTGGTCACAAGTAATAGGCAAAATTTCCCGCACATTATCCGCACATTAACTGGTTACGAACGTGCTGTAGGTAATTCCCGCAATGAAAATCGTGCTCGTGAAGAATTTCGTGTGTGCGAGGCCTTTGGACGACGGATGACAGATGACGGACGACGGATATGGATCATTGGTTACGTATTACGAGATTGAAATGGAGTCAAACCGCGTAGTTGTGAACCGAATCTCAGCACTGATGTGATCCCCGATTTGGGGCAGCACCGATTCGTTGTTCAACCACAACATTGATACATGTTGGTGTGGCGGCTCAGCAAACCAGCGCTGTTTCCCGCCGATCTTAAACGGGGACATCGCGCGGCCGGTTGCATCGAGAGCACCAATACCGAAAGAGGTGACCCGCTGGCGAAGTGAACTTGTGGGGGAAGGTGCCGAGAGACCGATTCCGTTGGCTGTGCCACCGCTGACAACGACCAGGGTTGCGTTCTTGCCGGCACTGCGCTGGCGGTAACCAACTTTGACGCCTTCAGCTACTGGGTGAACTGCCAACACTGTTCCAGAAGCTGAAAGTGCCGAACGATCACCCAACCAGAGTCGCGTTCCAACGCGCATGCGCACGATTAATTCACTCACGCTCTGACGAATGGTGGCAAGTTCTGAATCGGTGCAGTGCGACACCCAAATGAGCGGAGCTGGTGGTGAATACCCCTCCCACACCGCGGTTTCAGCCTCCCATAACCCAGCCCACCGCATCACCTCAACGGCATGGGAGTCAAGAGCGCTGCGCTCGATTGGGAGATGGACGGAAAGGCCTTCAATAAAAATCCGCCCAGCTGCTAGGGCACTTCGAATCTCAGAGTTAGCTAGGGCTCCGACGAGTTCGGGCTCGGTGAAACCGAAGCGAAGCATTGAGCTCCGAGCTTCCAGGATCATTCTTACTCCACCGGCACCTGTCGCGAGTTCAATCAGTGCTTCAAGATTTGAGACAGTGCGAATGATTCGACCGGAGTAAAACTTTTCACCGATTTCCCACCACTTGGCGGCCGCCCCCGAATCACGAGGATCAAATGGTTGCAAAACAACTATGTCGCCTTGGGTGATACTGACGACGGATTCAATTTCAAAGACAGTACCGACTGCAATCGTGTCGGCACCAAGGTCCATTGCCGTCGCAGCCAGGAGTTCCTGCCCGAGTCCGTAGCCGTTTCCTTTGATCACCGGAACGGGAGAGCTTCCACTGGCGCTAGTGACAGCCTTGACTACGGATTGCAGGTGGGTTTGCCATTTCTCGCCATGTATATGGAGGGTGAAAGACACTCGA
>DEZY01000083.1:0-4062 GCA_002365735.1 Actinobacteria bacterium UBA3120 | reverse complement strand
ATGTCAGGATCACAGCAATCTGGTGACTAGCCTCGCCGCTGGTAGAGCGAAAAAGCCTTCGCCCAACCCTTGCGAGTGACGTAGTCCCACTCGCCGACGTATTCCTGGGCGTAGCCACCCGAACCCAGTTTGAAAGACACCAAGCCAAAGAGGTGATCTGATTTGTCCAAGGTGTTGGAAATACCGCGTAGGTCATATACCGAACAACCCGATTCACGTGCAGTCTTGATCATGGACCACTGCAATGCATTCGAAGGACGAACATCACGATCGGCGGTGGTGGAGGCACCGTAGGAGTACCAAGCATGCGCGCCAACGGTGATCATGATTGTCGCAGCAGCAACATGACCGTCATGACGCGCAACATGCAAAGTGAAATAATCACCTAGTGCATCCCACATGCGTTGGAAGTAGACCAAACCTCGGGGTGTGAATCCATCACGTGAAGCGGTCTCAACATAAACCTGGTGAAAGGCAGCCAGGTCATCGTGCGTGCCAGTTGAAATTTCAACGCCGGCCTTTTCAGCCTTGCGAACATTACGGCGCCACTGCTGGTTGAAGCCGGCGAATACTTCGGCTTCACTCCGACCGGCAAGTGGTACTTGAAAAACATAACGTGGTTGTACGTCACCGAAACCAGCACCAACGTTTTCCTCTTGTACGAATCCAAGTGAACGCATGGACTTGATCACTGAGTCACCAAGTGAAAATTCGCGGTCACTCGGAACATCTCCCAGCAGTGAGATTTCACCGATTGCACTTTTGATTGTTTGCGCGTCCCATTGTTTGATGGCAACGGGCGGGCCCATCTTTAATTGAAATGCACCGCGACCTTTTACGTGCGCGATCAGCGGTGAAAGCCACGAATCGAGTTCGTTACTTTCCCAGTCAATAACTGGACCTTCGGGAACATAGGCGAGTGAACGTTGAGGCAGTCGTGGAATTGGACGATACAAAACTAATGCGACACCAACGAGGGTGGATTCACGAAACCAACCAACAGACTCTGGGCGCCAACCAACTTTCACTTTGCCCCATGAAGGCAACTGCAAGAAGGAAATAGAAGTGGAGTGTGAAGTGATCACGCCATCTAAGAAGCCACAGTGCTGCTCACTACTGATCCGGCGAACTTCAAGGCTCACTCTTTGCGCCCAACACTGGAGCACTGGATTATTTCTTGCATCTGATTAGCCTATGCCTAGGCGCCTAGCCGTGGGAACTTTGAATCTTCCCTACGGCAAGAAAGCCCTAACGGTTCAGATTGCAGAGCAACCGTTACTTAATCAAAAAATAGCCGTGAATCTGAATTTTCATGGCAGATCAAGATCAACAACAACGGGTGCATGGTCGGAAGCACCTTTCCCTTTGCGGGCATCGCGGTCAACGTAGGCGTCAGACACCAGCGAAGTGAAAGCCTGATTTGCGTAGACCAGGTCGATCCGCATTCCCCAGCCACGGTGGAAGGATCCATTGCGGTAATCCCAGAAGGTGTAGGGCTCACCCTTGAGTGAGCGTGGCATTACCTCGGTTAAACCCAATTCTTGGATGTCGGTCAAAGCGGCTCGCTCGGCAGCGGTGACATGGGTTGAGTCAACAAATTTTTCGATATCCCACACGTCCGCGTCCGTTGGAGCGATGTTGTAGTCACCGATGTAGGCGAGGGGGAGTTCCGGATATTGGGCGAGATCCCCGGCAATTGTGGTGTTGAGGGCTTTGAACCAGTCAAGTTTGTAGTTGTAGTGATCATGTCCCGGTTCGCGACCGTTGGGGCAATACAAGCTCCAGACCCGAACACCATTACATGTAGCGCCGATTGCGCGAGGCTCTGCAGCACCATCAAATTCCGGCTGACCAACCAATCCACGAACAACATCGGTTGCACCAACTCGAGTCAGAATCGCAACTCCATTCCACCGACCGGTTCCATGGGTGACTGCCTCGTACCCAGCCGCTTGAATAGGCACGTGAGGAAAGGCTTCGTCGGTGCATTTGAGCTCCTGCAAAGCCACAACATCAGGTTGGGCACTCTCCAACCATTCCACGACCCGATCAATCCGGGCACCTACAGAATTGACGTTCCACGTAGCCATGCGCACATGGAAAGCCTATTGCGCCCGGTGGATTCTATTGAACGGTTCATTGATGATCCCAGAAATGGAATATTTTGGTCTTAACGAATGGCAGTGCGTGCCGGACATGTGGGGGGTTTCCCGGCTTCAAACATAGAAAGCCTGCGACCGTTGTGGCAGCTTCACGCCTACGCGTCTATGGCTACGACGAGCGCTTTGTGGGAAAAGATTCGAAGCTTGACCGAACTCTTGAATTTTTCCTCGCCTACAAAAGTCAGCACTTTGTGTCAGACACCCCCAACACTTTCTGGCAGGCCCGGGGCTTGCTGCCCGCCTGACAAGAATGACGAAATAAGAAACTTCTGCGAGGTGAAGCTTCCAAAATGCTTCCACGTGATGGACTTGCTGTGGTGCCTCTTGGTCTTCTGGGTCCGTAGAGTTTCATTTTGGCGATGCCCCGGTCATCCAAGACTCAACGATCAATCTCGCTGCTTGAGCAGTGCCCAACTCTCCTTCTGAGATTTCATCCCATGCGGCAAATAGCAACCCGATGTAGGAGGCTGTTAGCCAACGAACTGAATGATCCCTGCGCAACAAGCCATAGGCCTGCGCGGTTCCAATGTAGATGGCAAGAGGTGTCGCTGCTTGCGCCCACAGGGAATCCAAATCGGTTCGAGGGGGTGCGGCGCGCAGGAATGCGGTTCGTGGTTCCAAGGGAATCAGGCCTCGGGTGACCTCGATCATGACTGCCGCGACATCACTTGGTTTACCGTCCGGAACAAGCGCCATGACCGAACCGATTCGTTGCAATGCGTCTGCGGCCAGTGCTTCGAGGAGATCGTCGCGCGTGGGGAACTTGTTGAAAAGGGTGGTCCGACTGACTCCAGCCGCCGCAGCGATTGATTGCAAAGTGGCATCGGGACGCTTGGACAGCACCAGTGCTGCCACGTCCAAGATATGCTCATTTTTGATCACCATGTTCATAAGTTAACATTTATGTTCACTTTTTGGGTAGGTTCAAGCTATGTCAGGTGTAAAAACGAGGCAAGTGCTGCCCGATCAACTTCGCGGAATCGCGCTCCTAGGGATCGTTGTCGTTAACGCGGCATTCCTGGGCATCAGTGCCCACGGGTTCACGGCAGAGTCCGTTGACGGAGTTGCGAACCGCCTCACCGCACTGCTGGTTACCACCTTTGCCCAAGGGAAGTTCTATCTGCTTTTCTCGTTTCTATTCGGTTACAGCGCCTCGTTTATTTTGCGCGACAACAGTAAGCCGAATCGCCGTCGGTATCTGCGTCGGATGCTGGCGCTATTCCTATTCGGCTTAGCCCACGCGGTGTTCTTCTTTATCGGGGACATTCTGATCACATATTCGATTTTCGGGCTTCTGGCTTTCACGGTCTCACGTAGTTCCGACCGAGCTTTGAAGCGCTGGACCATCGCGGCGATCACAGTTGCCGTGCTCTTGATTCTGGTAGTTGCGTCCTTGGCTGCCGCATTCCCTGATGATTTTTCTGAATCCGGAGGATTGGAATCTGCCCTGAGCACAGGAACCTTTGCGGAAGCAGCCATAGCTCGGCTCGAAGCCTTACCCTCCACCCTGCTCGGTGTCTTTCTCTTACAAGGCCCAATGGCTTTCGCCGCATTTGTACTCGGGCTGCGTGCCTCACGAGTGAAACTTCTGGCTGATCCTGAATCTCACGTCGATCTGTGGCGCAAACTAGCTCGATGGGGTTGGGCTATCGGTCTGCCCTTGCAGGCAGTGGCCGCCGGAATGCAGATCGGTGCCGTTGCAACTGGCAATTCCTTCTCACCGGGTGGAGCTTTCGGTCTCGCACTTGGCTTCACCACGGCTCCGATCTTGACCGCAGGGTATATCGGAAGCATCGCACTGCTCATCCATCGAAGGCCGTTGTTCTTGTCTTTTCTGACTCCTGCCGGACAGATGTCGCTCACCGTCTACATAGGTGAATCAGCACTAATGTCCTTCGTC
>DEZY01000038.1:5107-5355 GCA_002365735.1 Actinobacteria bacterium UBA3120 | reverse complement strand
CCTTGCCAAGGTGAGGGTCGCGGGTTCGAATCCCGTCGTCCGCTCGAAGGGATACAGGTTTGCATGTAGCCCATCTGGTGGAGTGGCCGAGAGGCGAGGCAACGGCCTGCAAAGCCGTCTACACGGGTTCAAATCCCGTCTCCACCTCGTGAAAAACTGAATTTTTTTCCCAATGGGCGATTGGCGCAGGGGTTAGCGCGCTTCCTTGACATGGAAGAGGTCACAGGTTCGATTCCTGTATCGCCCAC
>DEZY01000038.1:4543-4857 GCA_002365735.1 Actinobacteria bacterium UBA3120 | reverse complement strand
GTTCGATTCCTGTATCGCCCACGATTAAAACCGTTGTTTACCAACGGTTTTTTTTGTGTTCGAGGCCCTCTTGCACCAACTCGTGCACCTAAATTGAAAAATCCCACCTGACCTACACTTTTTCGTGACCCTGGTCTTAAGGGTCGGTGGGCAATATGTTTAACTCAAAATGTGGGGCTCAAGCAGCCAAGGAAGCCGAGTTTCCGTGATTGTGGGGAACTGAGCAACCCACCCGGGTAGGTCATGCTCGCTAAATTGCAGCGCATCAGCTCGCTAAGCAGATTTAGTTGGTCGGCGCGAACCTGACCAGCGCG
>DEZY01000038.1:4148-4414 GCA_002365735.1 Actinobacteria bacterium UBA3120 | reverse complement strand
CCTGACCAGCGCGAACCTGACCAACGGGAACTTGACGCCGGCGATCCTGGATTCGGCGACGTTGACCGGTGTGACGTGGTTCAACGCGCGTTGCACGAACGAACGGGTGACCAATACCGGATGTTAGTCACCTCATCCGCACCCTCATCCAGCTGATTTGCGGCCCCTTTTTCAGGTTGCCCGTGGAGTTAATACCGGCACGTAGTAACGATCCCAACCAACAAGTCTGCGGATTCAAGAAACTTGATGTAGGTTCTTTATTTGAC
>DEZY01000038.1:3718-3942 GCA_002365735.1 Actinobacteria bacterium UBA3120 | reverse complement strand
GTAGGTTCTTTATTTGACTCATATGCGTACACCCGTGGGCCGGTTAAACCACCGCCGGGTGGGGGCGTGCCGGAATTGGTCTCGAAAAGTACGTACATTTTTGCGTGCATTTACATGACACTCCTTGCCACGCAGTGAAACTAGGTGCCTCTAGATGTCTCACGGTTGAGACTAATTCCTTGATTCCCCTCATGGCCCTAATGCACTCGTAATGCGTAGGTACG
>DEZY01000038.1:0-3553 GCA_002365735.1 Actinobacteria bacterium UBA3120 | reverse complement strand
GCACTCGTAATGCGTAGGTACGCTAGTTCGAATTTGCGAGGCGGCTCCACGTTCCTGAATCGTTTTTCGTGGGTCTGCGTACATTTGTGCGCGGAGCGTTGTCCTACTGCATGAAACAATTAGTAAGTTTTTTGATGAGAGTGGCACTATTTCTGCCCATGCGGCCAGTCAGGGCTTTTTAACTATTCAAGGATTCATTCCTTCATTACTTGTCTTGTGTTAGTTGGTCTTTCAGGCCGCCCGCAGGGCGGACGCGAGTCGCACGTTGATGCTAGCATTTTTGTTATCCTTCATTTGTAGCGCTCCTTCTTGAGTGCTTCATGAGCTGCCCGAGTCTCTGTACCCGGGCAGCTCATGAAGCAGGTGCAAAACAGCGAAGCATGAACTGATAAACTGCTGCGGCGCTGCAGAATCAGGTACACGGCGGTTTCATGAGCAGCAAATTCGCAACCAAGTAGCAAGGTGTCTTTTATGTCTGACTCGGGTTTGTCTCGTGCTCTACCTGATACGTCAGCAGATTGGCGTGAACTTGTTGCAGTGATTCTCATGTCGGTGACGACTGTGTTGACCGCTTGGACTGCCTTTCAGGCCAGCAAGTGGAGCGGGGATATGTCCATTTCCTTCAATCAAGCTTCGGCGGCGCGCATTGACGCCGGACGCTACGAGGGTGAGGCAAATCGACAATCCACCATCCAGGTTTCTCTCTACACCAGCTGGGTGCAAGCTCAGTCAAGTGGAGACGCAAAGCTCGCAGACTACTTACAGGAAAACTTCCCCGAGCCACTCGCCTCTGCGACGAACGCTTGGCTAGAACTCAAACCGCTAACAAATCCAAGTGCGCCAAAAACCCCATTTGAGATGCCAGAGTACGAACAATTGAGCCGAGGACAGGCCATCGAGGCGGACGCTCTCGCCCAAAGCAAGACTGAAAAAGCTCTTGAAAGTAATAAACACGGCGATAACTACACGGTGTTAACGATTCTCTTCGCTACAGTTTTGTTCTTTGGAGCAGTATCAGGACGGGTCAGACGCACGCTCAGTGGATGGATTCTGGTGGGCACGGCAGCGGTCATTTTCATTGGCGCATCAAGCATCCTGATTACTTTCCCAAAACTATTTTAGATACAGCGGCCCGCGGACCCGAGTAAATTTTCCTCCTCCGCGATGCACCTGCGTGGACGAATTCGAACCCATGAGTCGCGCTCAGTGATACGGCAAAAAGTGCTTAACTCACGGCCATGATGCGGGCAAAAATTAGCTCCACATCTGCGAGGCACTACAGAACAACTTCGATCGCGATCATGCCTAGACAGGTGCGCGCATTCGCCGGTAGCCCTCTTGAATGCCCGATGATAAGCGTCGTGAAATCCGATCGTCCCTGCGTCTGAAACTCCTAGAGGGTATCCGGAAGCAAATGAGGCCAACTCGGCTATCCGCCCGCGGCTACTACTAGATCACCCAGTGCAGCAAAACTATCTGTCATCGCGAAATTCGACGTGACCGAGAACGTTGAACCCGAGTCGACCATGTAGACAACATTGGCTACGAAGCCATTAATGGAACCCTCATGACCCCATCCAACGCCGTGTCCGTCGATCTCGTACTGCATCAGGCCCAGTCCTTCGCCCGTCCACCGCATGGAACCAAACGCCGCCATGTCTTGCAACGCTGCGATGGATTGCGGTGACGGTGTGGTCATGAGTTCGAGGTGCTCCGCGTCAACGACTGCGCCACTTCCTAGGGCCGCCATCCACCGACTTACATCGGCCGGTGTCGACACGATTGCGCCGGCAGACCATGCCAGCGTCCAATCTTCACCGTCGGTCACAGCAGCCAGTTCTAAACCTTTTTGAGGGGTGCATAGGGGCTCACCCTGGTATCCACACACCATGCGCGATCCTGTCGTGGTAGGTCCCTCCGGCTTGCCTTCCCAGACGTACGTTGAGTCCAGGGTCAACGGTTCAAAAAAACGGGTTCGTACCTGCTCCGCCCAAGTCTCACCGGTCACCTCCTGCGAAATCAGGCCCAGCAGGGTGTAGTTCGTGTTGCTGTAGGCCCAACTCGTGCCCGGCGGGAAGAGTGGTTCACCAGTTGCCGCCAGGGCAACCGACTCCCGCGGGGTTTCCCGTTGTGTCAGTTCCTTCATTTGGCTGAAGTCCGGTAGCCCACTCGTGTGACCGAGCAGCATTCGCACAGTGATGTCGGCGCCATCCGGATAGTCGATCCAGGTACTGATGGGATCGTCGAGTTGAAGAAGTCCCTCTTGATCGAGGAGCATGATCAAGGCGGCGGTGAACATTTTTGTGATGCTTCCGATGTGAAAACGGTCAGCAAGCACAAGCGACTGATTTCCGGGTGGGTCGGCCGCACCCGAGACCGCCGCGATGGGTGCTGTGGCTTCTCGCTCCAGGACTGCAGCTGCCAACCCCGGGACCTGCACTCCCCACGCCTGTGCATTCGTGTCGCGCAGCTGCGCAAGTGTCGCGACTAAGGACTCCTTGGTGGCCGAGCGGGTCTGGTCATTGCCGCACGCCGACACATTCATCACAATCGCGAGCGTCGCTGCAAGTGCAATAACACGCAGGGCCCTTGGCACAGCCTTCACCAGTCCACGTTATCGCCACTCAATGAAGTGGCACTCGGGTCGGGCGGTGTTGAGGCATGTGGTTGCTGTTTCTGGTGGCCCAGGATGGGATCGAACCGTCGATGTCAAGCGCACCCCCGTCCGTTGCACAGTTAACCCCCATTAATAACCCCCGTTAATAACCCCCGTTGACACAACTTGCGACGATATTCCATCAGCACATCGACTGCCTCCGCATGGACCTTGCGCCAGGGACTCGACTGGCGGCACGCCGCCGCGTTCCCGGATGCACGTGAATGTCCCATTTGCTAGATCTGTCGTCTGTGCCCTGCGCTACTCCCCCATTTGGGCTCTCACGCCTCTATGTGTACTGGCAAGGGAAGTGTGCGAATCAGGTGTCGCCCCTAGACGTGTTGGCGCCCGACTCTTCCACCGCGGGTGGCCGGGTTTTGCTGGGTTGCTCAGAATCCAATTCGGGGCTTTCGCTCTCAGCCTCGGCAATGGATGACACTTTGGTCTTGGCCTGATGCCGCATGAGCCGCCAAATGATCAGGGCAGCGGCAAGTGTCCCCAGCAAGCCGACCGCTGTATTGACCCTGAACCCCGCAATAATAGATTCCTGGTGCAAGGTTTCAACCGGATAGCTAGCGGAATACGTGGGATAGATATTTAGTTGGTCAACACTTGATGGCGCTTCAACGATTTCGGACACGATGTTCGACGCATCTGCTTCGTTCGCTCCAGCTGACATGAGTTTGAGTGTTAGCTCGTACTGAATAATCAACAAGGTGAATGCCGAGACAAAAATGGTTCCGATTATTCCTGCCACGCTGCCCGCGGCTGACTTATAGGCACTCATGCTTCCCGAGCCAGAAGGAGTCGCACCACTCATGATCACACTCGAGATGGTCGCCCAGAATGCGGCATTGCACAGACCATAAATGGCGACGAGTACAGATGGGACCCACA
>DEZY01000183.1:4080-4703 GCA_002365735.1 Actinobacteria bacterium UBA3120 | reverse complement strand
CGAGAATCTTTAGCGGCGCCAAGAGAAAGAGAAAGACGCCCAGGTTGCGCTTACCGGCCTCCTCAAGATTCATGTGTTCAATAATGTTGATTCCGGCATCTACTAGGAGGACTTTGTGCGCGGGCAAGATGCTGTGACCTTTACCGGCTGGGATATGTTCATATGCGGTTGAGTCAGCTCCGGTAATAACAATTTTTCTGTCGGCGAGCCATTGGGCGGCACTCGCGGTTGGCCCTGGAACTCCATGAACTTGACCAAGATAAGCATCATGATCACCTTCAAAATGCCGACCCCATCCAGAGCGGATGATGACAGCATCACCGGGTTCAGGCTCGGCGCCAATCAGCTCGCAGGCCACTTGCAAATCAGCGGCCTCGATGGGTTCACCCGCTGCAAGCACGTCGACTCCTCTGGCGCGTGGGATGTCAAGGAACAAGCCGCGAGTGATCACGGGCTTCATTTCGTCGATGCCGTGCGTTTGGAATCGACCGTTTTTAAACGCTTCTTCGACGGGGACACCGCCGTGCAATAGACCTTCATGGGAAACGTGTGCAAGTGCATCAACATGTGTACCCACATGGCCGCCCGTCACAATGAGTTCATTAGCGGCCGAACCTCCGTCG
>DEZY01000183.1:1958-3914 GCA_002365735.1 Actinobacteria bacterium UBA3120 | reverse complement strand
AGTTCATTGGCGGCCGAACCTCCGTCGGGTCGAACCATGTCGCCGTGTCGCCGCAAGTAGCCCAAGCGAAAGCCCGGATGATTGGGGGAGGTGGGCATTCCGGCATGCATTGTTTGTGACATGTCGATCAAGGTGTATCCGTTGCTAAATGCCTCGATTAGTCTCTGGGTGGTTCCTACACTCATGAGTTTTTGCCTTCCACTACTGCTGCTAGTTGCTGCTCGAGATCAAGAATGCTGTGTGCCTGTCGAATTAATGCGGGGTCAATGAATGAGCCATCACTTTGGATAAAGGCCACCCTGTTCTCTGATCCTTGTTTACTCACTTCTTGGAGCAATTCGTGAGCAGCATCAATTTCCTGACGCGTGGGAGAAAAAATTCTATTAACGGGATCTATTTGACTGGGGTGAATAACACTGCGGCCGAAGAAGCCCAATGATTTGAGGTGCTGGGTTGACGCGGTGAGACCATCGATGTCAGTGACGTTGGTGAAGACGCTCGCAGGTGGCCTGGGCAGGTGTGCTGCGCGGGCAGCGATGGTGAGTTGAACGCGCACCGGATCAAGGGCGCAATCAGAAGTCCACGCGAGGTCAGATCTTAAATCCGCTTCGCCCAGGGCTATCGAATTAACACGTTGCTGGGCCAACTGCTGCAAATTGGCGAGCCCAACCGCGGACTCGAGTAGCAGGTGCACGGGGATATTTGGGCCAAGCATTTCCGCCATGTGGCCAATTTGAGCGGGGTCCTCAGCTTTGGGTATTCGCACTCCGGCAAATCCGGGCCCGATGTGATCTGCTGCAGCGACGGCGGCGAGGTCAGCCTCGTGCCAGGGCGTGTTGTGGGCATTAATCCGAATGAGGACCGGCTTGAACTGCTCTTGCTGGATCACTGTAATTGCAGATGCGCGCGCGAGATCTTTTTCCGTGCGCGGAACCGCATCTTCGAGGTCCAAAACCACGCAGTCAGCTGCGGACGCGAGCGCTTTGGTCACTTGACCAGTGTTATGAGCAGGAACATAAAGCCAGGTGCGCCACAGGGACATTAGAGCACCCCTTTATCGCGTAAGTCTTGAATCTGTTCTTCGGTGTAACCGAGGGACTCCATGACTTCTTGGGTGTCGTGGCCTTGTGGGGTACCGGCGTAGCGAATTTCGCCGGGAGTATCAGAGAGTCGAAAAAGCACGTTTTGCATTTTCACTGCGCCCAGTTCTTCGTCAGGTACGGTTGCGATGGTTCCGAGTGCCGCAAATTGTGGGTCGGCATAAATATCTCGAACATCGTAAATGGGAGCAATTGCAGCGTCTGCTTGTTCGAACGCTTGCATCACCTCATCGCGATTGCGAGCCGCTATCCAAGAGCCAACAGCCTCATCGAGTACATCCGAATGTTTCGCCCGCTCTGAACCACTAGCAAACCATTGTTCCTCGGTGAGCTCTGGACGTCCGACCAGCGTCATCACCCGCTCGGCAACACTTTGGGCGCTCGTGGAAATCGCTAGCCAGCTGCCATCTTTGGTCTTGTACGTGTTGCGCGGAGCATTATTACTTGAACGATTGCCAAGGCGTGGCTGGAGCTCACCGAGTTGGTCATAGGCAATAATTTGTGGACCGAGCACGGTAAGAATCGGTTCGATAATTGCCAAGTCAATAACTTGACCTTTTCCGGTCTCATTTTTGCTGTGCAGTGCAACCATAATCGCGTAAGCGGCAGTAAGACCCGCGATACCGTCGGCTAAACCAAATGGCGGCAGGGTCGGGGGGCCGTCAGGTTCACCGGTTATTGCTGCAAAACCGCTCATCGCTTCGGCCAAAGTGCCGAAACCGGGGCGGGAGGAGTACGGGCCAAATTGTCCGAAGCCAGTGACGCGTGCAATGACCAACCCGGGGTTTATCTCGTGCAAAATTTCGGGGGAGAGGCCCCACCGTTCTAAAGTTCCTGGACGAAAGTTTTCAATCAG
>DEZY01000183.1:0-1909 GCA_002365735.1 Actinobacteria bacterium UBA3120 | reverse complement strand
TGATCACATCGGCGCCGAAATCCCCGAGCATCGTTGCAGCCATGGGTCCGGCAAAAACTGTTGCGATATCAAGGACTTTAAGTCCGCTGAGTGCGCTTTTGCGCACCTGTTTCTCTGCTGTCACGATGCAGTTTCCGATCTTTGGTCAATCGAACTCATGGGCTGGGCACCAAGGCCGAGTGAAATCTTTCTCGCGGCGGCCAGAACAAGAGGAATGAGCGAGTCCACAACGCTCTCACTGAATCTTTCGGCAGGTCCACATACCGATATCGCACCCACCACTTGCCCGCGATGGTTGAAAAGAGGAGATGCAACGGCACCTGCGCCTCGTTGCCGTTCACCGCGTGAGACCGCGTACCCGTGTGAACGGATGGCTCGAAGGTCGGCTGTGAGTTGATCGCGATCCACAACGGTTTCTGAGGTTAACCGAGCCAAAGTTCCATCGATCACAGCCTGTTGTTCATCTGACTGTAAAAAGGACAGGATCGCCTTGCTTGAGCTGCCTGCGTGCAGGGGAAATCTGCGTCCGATTTCAACGAGCATCTTGATTTCCTGTGGACTTGGAAACTGTTCGATGTATGCACGTTCGTGCCCGATGAACTCTGAGAGTGTCGCGGTTTCGCCTGTGGTGTCGCGCAAGGCCGACAGGATGGGGGATGCGATTTGGCGCAGGTCACTGTCACGAAATGCCCGAGCGCCAATTGCGGCGGCAGCCGGGCCAAGCGTGTACAACTTGGACTCGGGGTCCTGGACCACCATGTCTTTGGCTACGAGTGATCGGAAGATTCGATGCACTACTGCCTTTGACAGCCCTAGGGCTCGGCTTACCTGGGAGATGCCGATTGCGTCGGATTCGTCAAGGAAAAGAAGAAGAACGTCAACTACTCGGGCCGCGCCCTCCGTGCCGGAGCTGGGTGGATTGACCGCGAGTGGAATCGGGTCACTGGAACTAGGCAACGTGATCCCCTTCCTCTCTTTGTCCACCGTTTCCGTCTTTGGATTGTGCGCGATTACCCTGCCATTGTGCGAGAAACAATAAACGTTTCGCTCAGCGGAATGACCACATCATGTCAGACGATAGAGATTAACGCAATAAATTCCACAAATCTATTTGGTAACAATCGTGTTTCACCTCGAGAGAAGTTGTTGACATCTAGTCAAAGGGGTGACAATGTGCTCCCAACAGCAATTCGTTGCGGTCACCGAAACGCGAAACCTCGGTGTTTGCCAGCCAAAACTGTTGGTGATGCGGTAAAGCGCCGCTCATGGAAAGGGGTAAATATGAAGGCTTCAAAGATCGTTGTTGGTCTTGCAAGTCTCACACTGGTTTTGGCCGCGTGTTCCTCAGGCGAGGATGACGCAGCTAGTACACCAGAGGAAACAACTGCTTCAGAGAGCGCAAGCGCTGAAGAAACCGCTGAAGAAACCGTAAGTGTGGATTCCGTTGTGATCGGTTCCGTTCACCCATTGACCGGAGGCCTTGCAGCAGACGGACTTCAAATGGATGCCGGTGCGCAATTTGCAGCTGACGACATTAATGCAGCAGGCGGAATTAAGTGCCTTGATGGCGCGACCATTGAGATCGCTAGTGGCGATAGCACCGGTTCACCTGAAGTTGGTCAAAGTGAAGCTGAGCGTTTGATCGCTGAAGGTGCAATTGCTCTCGTTGGTCCCTATCAGTCGGCAGTTGCTGCGAACATCGCAACAGTTGCAGAACGTAATGGGGTTCCATTCGTCATCGACGTCGCCGTTGCAAATTCAATTTTGGAACAGGGATACAAGAACACCTTCCGTATTCAGCCCAATGCCGCAGTCTTTGGCACGCAGGGCGCCAAGTTCCTCAAGGAAATGGTTGACGCCGAAGGCATCGATGTCAGCAAGGTTGCTCACATGTACGAGCAGTCATCTT
>DEZY01000154.1:698-4816 GCA_002365735.1 Actinobacteria bacterium UBA3120 | reverse complement strand
CTTTCATGCCAGACCTGACCTTCTTCTATATAGCCAGGACCCTGCCTAGTTGATGCTAGGCCTCCTCGCCGATATCTTCGTTCCACAGGCGCGGGTTAGCTTCGATCCAATCCTTGAACATGGTCTTGGTTTCGGCATCGTCGAGCACGATAACTTCGACCCCATGGCTGCGCAGTAGGTCTTCACTAATGGAGAAGTTGGAGTTCTCACCGATCACTACCCTCGGAATTTTGTATAGCAATATGGTGCCCGCGCACATAAAGCACGGCGATAACGTGGTGAAAATCGTGGAGCGGGCGTAGACACTTGCCGGCTGGCGGCCGGCTATTTCGATGCAATTAGTTTCACCGTGATGGATCGCGCTACCAAGTTGCACGCGTTGATTACGCCCAACTGCTAGCAATTCACCGTCGACTAGGAGGCTTGCCCCGATGGGGATACCTCCCTCGGCCATGCCCTGCCGGGCTGAGGCCAGTGCTGCGGCATAAGCGGTTGCGTTATCCATTTTGTTCCTCTCCTAGGGGGTGATTTTCGTTGATAAATTGTGCGCTGCCTAGCTGCGTCGGTAAGGCTTTAGGTAAGCGCCTGGGTAGCGCATCTTCCGACCTGAAATAACTAGGCCGATGATTACTGCCACGTACGGAAGTGCCAGCAGAATCTCGTAAGGAACGTCAGCGAATTCTGGAATGAGCCGAAGGCGGTTCTGAAGGGCATAAACGAAGGAGAACAAGAAGGCGCCGATCAGCATCCCACCGACACGCCACCGACTGAAAATCACTAGGGCAAGTGCCACCCATCCACGCCCAGCGATGATGTCCACGGTGAAGGAGCCGATGAAGGCCAAGGTGATGAAAGCGCCGCCAATTGCCATCAGTGCTGCCCCCGAAGTGACAGCGCCGTATCGCACCAATGAGACACGGATCCCAGCGGCGTCAGCGGCCTCAGGATTTTCACCGACCGCGCGGATCTTGAGGCCAATTCCAGTGCGGTTCAAGACGAACCACACCGCCGGTATTACTAGAAAAAGTGCGGCGTACGTCAGCCAATACTGATCGAAGGGTGCACCGAGATCTTCAAAGAGTGGGCTCCATGGGTCGACCCGTACTTGACCATCTTGTTCGGTGAAGAGGATCCGATTCACCGTGTTGCTCACAGCGATGAGCGCGAGGGTGATTCCCAAGCCGGCCACGTGTTGGTTGACCCCGAGAGTTACTGACAGGAAAGACATTAATAATCCAGCGGCAACACCACTGGCTATTGCAGCCAAGAGCCCAATCCAAAGCGATCCGGTGGTCGCAGCGACAGCAATCCCCACGAAGGCGCCAACATACATCGTTCCTTCAATTCCCAAGTTGAGAACGCCTGCACGCTCGGAGATAAGTTCACCACTTGACGCGAAAATTAATGGAGTACTAACTCTGAACATCGCGCCAATGATGTCGATGAAGGCGCTGATCATTGTGGGGCCTTTACTCGTAGGATAATGCTATATTTTCGAAACACCAGTACCGATATGACGCTTACCATTAAGACCGCCTGAACAACTTCACCTACGGTGCTGGGAATTTGCAAAATTCGGCTTGCAGTAAATGAACCCACGGTGAGATCACCGAAAAGTAGAGCAACAAGCAATACCCCGGGAATGGTAAGCGCTGCGAGAGTGGCGACTATAACTCCGGTGTAGCCAAATCCCGGGCTTATGCCGTTGGTGAGTTGGTGCGATACGGCAGAAACTTCAACCCCACCGGCGAGCCCAGCTATGGCAGCTGAACTAAGTGCTGCACCCATCAAGATTCTCGAAACATTCACTCCGGATGCGCGGGCTGCCTTGAGGTTTGAGCCAACGGCTCTGAGTTTCAGTCCAACTGGGGTGCGGGCGATTACAAACCACACAATCAGGAGAAGAAGGATCGCTATACCGAAGCCAAGGTGGATGCGGGTATCGGGAATTAGCGTTGGCATATCTGTTTGTTTGGGAAGGCGCGCTGACTCGGGGAACTGGGTTTCTGGATTACGCCAAGGACCATTAAGCAACCCAGCCACCACCAGCGCTGCAACCGGATTCAGCAGTAGGGTGGTGACAACCTCATCGATGCCAAAGCGCACGCGCAGAATTGCTGGGACCACACCCCACAGCGCGCCGCCAACAGCGGCAGCGATCAACATGAGCGGGATGGCAACGCCGCCAGGGAGATTATTTGAGTGGAGTCCGACGAAGGTTGCCATCGCGGCGCCGATTAAAAATTGTCCCTCAGCGCCGATGTTCCAATAGCCGGCGCGAAATGCGAGAGCCACCGCTAGGCCGGTAAAGATAATCGGGGTAGCGGACAGGATGACTTCGCCGATGCCGAAACTTGTTTTGAGGGGGCTGGTGAGCATTAACTCGAAGGCGGAAAATGGATTAGCGCCCGCCCATCTGATCAGGCCAGCTGTGACCAGGTAGGTGATGAGCAGTGCTATGCCGGCAAGAAGAAAAGTTCGCCACGTCGGTTGGCTTTCACGTAGAGCAAGTCTCATTAGGCAACCCCTGCCATTAGGCGCCCAAGTTCAGCGGTTGTCGCTGTGTCCGATGCCAACTCTCCAACAATTCGACCTCGGTAGATAACAACGATTCGATCGGAAATTTGAAGAACTTCATCCAGATCCTCGGAAATCACGACGATGCCGGTGCCGTCTTTAGCCCGATTTCGTAATTCGGCGCGCACTTGCGCCGTGCTCGAGACGTCAAGGCCCCGGGTTGGCTGTGCAACTACCGCCACCGATGGCTTTGCGTCGAACATGCGGGCAAGGAGGACCTTCTGCATGTTGCCGCCAGAAAGAGTGCCTGCTGATTGTCCTGGAGAACTCTTAATGTTGAACTGCGCGATTTTGTCTTCAGCTGATGCGGTCATTGCACTCCTGCTGAGCAGGGGGCCGGAGGCAAAGCGCGATGGATCCGTCAGCGCAAGGTTTTCGGCAACGGACAATTCGCCGACTACTTGTTGATGGCGATCCTCGCTTACGCCAGACATTCCAGCGGTTCGGCGCCCACGGATACCAGATCCCACGACATTAATGGTGTTTACTTCGATCTCACCCAGGGTTGGCTCGTGCAAGCCGAGCAGGGCTTCAACCAACTCTGACTGACCGTTGCCGGTCACCCCAGCGACTGCGACAATTTCACCAGCGCGAACTTCAAGTGAAAAATTATCAACGCGATCCACGCCATCACGGCTGATCACTAGATCTCTTACGGACAGTACAGTCGCCTTGGGTGCACTAAGTTGCGCAATGGCGGGTGTCTGCGGGCTCTTTGCCCCGACAAGGACTTCAAGATTTGGATCGTCAGCGCCAACCATGAGTTGAGTAAGTTGATGAACATCGAGTTCAAAGTTGCGTTGAGTGCTAACAATTGTGCCATGGCGAAGCACGCTCACCTCATCGCTAATTTGTAGCACTTCATGCATCTTGTGGCTGATAAAAACCACTGCCAAACCTGAGTCCTTGCATAGTCCCTGGACAAGTGAGAAAAGCGAGTCGATGTCCTTTGGTGTAAGAACAGCTGTTGGCTCATCAAGCACTAAAGTCTTGCAACCATGGGAAAGGGCTTTGAGTATTTCGACTCGTTGCCTACCTCCGACCGGAAGATCCTCAACGATGGCATCTGGGTCAACCTCGAGGCCGAATTCCGACGACAGATCCCGGACGTGAGCCCGAGCCTTTTGCAAACTAATTACACCGTTACCAGGCTCTGTGAGAAGCAGGTTTTCGGCAACTGTCATTGGGCCGACTAGTGCGAAGTGCTGAGTAACCATGCCAATACCAAGGTTTCGAGCAACTCGAGGCGAAGTGATATTTGCCTCTGAACCGTCAATAAGAATTGTGCCGGCATCTGGCCTGGTTAGGCCGTAGAGAATGCGCATCAATGTGGTTTTGCCCGCACCATTCTCACCAAGAAGTGCGTGAACTTGGCCGCTCTGCGCGGCGAATGTGACATCTGCGAGAGCCTTGACCGGGCCGAAACTCTTCGCAATTCTCATTAGTTCTACTTGCGGAAAGGGACCACCGTTTCTGGTGGCCCCTCCCGCATTGCTAGTAATCGTCATTTCCGATTTACTGTGCTGCCTCAGTCACGACCT
>DEZY01000154.1:0-570 GCA_002365735.1 Actinobacteria bacterium UBA3120 | reverse complement strand
TGCTGCCTCAGTCACGACCGAACCGGCTGGCGTGGCTTCGTCAATATCAACGCGAAGTACACCTGAAGTAATTCCAGCCAAGGCTTCGTCAACTTTTGCGCTGAGTTCAGCAGGGATACCGCCGTTAACCCCGGTGTTAAGCGGAGCGAGCATCGCGCCACCCTTCGGCATCATTGAGAAGTCCTTGAGGTCTTGCGCTGCGTAGGAACCTTTCGAGACCTGATCAAGTAGGTAGGCCAAAGTTGGCTCCATTGACCACATCACGCTGGTGAGCACGTTGTCAGGTGCGTCAGCTTGTTGATCGAACATGTTGCCAACGGCATATACGCCTTTTTCAGCCGCTGCCTCAATCACTCCGGCACGCTCGGCATATAGAACATCTGCTCCAGCTGCGATTTGTGCAAGTGCGGATTCTTTCGCTGCTGCGGGATCAAACCAAGAGTTGATGTAGGTCACCTTTGCTTCAACCTTCGGGTTGACGCTTTGCGCGCCCAGGATGAAAGCATTGATCAGTCGGTTTACTTCTGGAACTGGTATTCCACCGACGATTCCGATGATGTTGCTCTTTGT
>DEZY01000173.1:2941-6333 GCA_002365735.1 Actinobacteria bacterium UBA3120 | reverse complement strand
AAGGCGGTAGATACCGCCCTGATCGAGCGAGTTACCCAACACGGTGGACTGATCTACCGGACGCACGGCCACGGTTACATTTACGTGCGTCATGCGCAAGATTCGTCGGCTACCAACACTTGGGTGGTCGCGGATTCACATTTCCGAAAAGACATTGCGGGTGAGGTAGTGGGAGTAGATAACAATGTCTTGCGCGGGTACGCGGATCTGGACTTGGAGCGCTAAGCCAATGGACTCTTTCCCTAGTGTTGCAATCGTGATTGCGGCGCTCAATGAAGAAGCTCACTTAGAGTCAGCCATTGATCGATTGCTCGCCCAGGATTACCAAGGTGAGATCCAGATTGTCATTGCCGTTGCTCCCTCAGATGATCGCACAGAAACTATTGCAGCCGAATTGGCGCAGCGTCACCCAAACTTGACTCTTGTTGCCAACCCCAGCGGGAAAACCCCGGTGGCCCTTAATTCGGCAATTGGCGCATCACAGTCCGAAGTGGTGATTCGGGTTGATGGACACGCCCTTATTCCGGTTGATTACGTGCGGATCGGCGTTGAGACCTTGAACCGAAGTGGCGCAGACAATGTCGGCGGAATCATGGCAGCCGTTGGGGTGTCGCCGATTCAAAAGGCGATTGCTACTGCCATGACTTCCAAATTCGGTGTCGGAGGTGCCGCATTTCACGTGGGTGGAACGCAGGGTGAGGCGCTCACTGTGTATCTAGGTTGTTTTCGCCGAAGTGCATTAGAGCGAGTAGGTGGTTACGACGAATCTATGGTGCGCGCCCAGGACTGGGAAATGAATCACCGGATCCGAGAAACAGGTGGAAAGATTTGGTTCACCCCGGACATGGTGGTGACCTACCGCCCGCGTGCGAGTCTGCGCGCACTCGCATCCCAGTATTTCGGATACGGAACTTGGCGCCGTGTAGTTGCACGCCGCTACCGTGAAACTATTTCACTTCGTTACCTTGCCGCGCCAGCACTCGTGCTCTGTGTGGGACTCGGGCTTTTGCTGATGTTGATTGGACTCATGGGACCCCAACAATTACTGGTGTGGGTGGGTGTGACCCCGTTAGTGGTCTACTCCTTGGGGGTAATCGCGGCAAGTCTGAAGCTCAGAGGTGACGGTAATCGAATTTTCCTACCCATTGTGTTCCCGGTCATGCACTTTTCCTGGGGACTTGGTTTTCTCCTGGGGCGGGCAAAGTCATGAGATTATTTGCGCGTAAATCCAAATGGTCCATCGTGACTTCAGCGCCTAAAGGGGATGCAGGTAAGAAATGGGGTGACTACTGGTTCGCCATTGATCTTGCGCAAGCGCTGAAAGCAGAAGGTGTTGACACCAAAGTTGTTTCTCGCGCCGGAGCGAACAGTCAACAGCGCGATGCCGATGACGTAGTCGTGGTGTTGCGGGGACTTCGCCGCGTGGTTCCGTCAAATACCAGCGCAACCTGGATGCTGTGGGTTATTTCCCACCCGGAATTGGTTGAACCCGGTGAGGCGGCGCAATATTCACGCGCATTCGCGGCCAGCCAGCGTTGGGAACCGGGTCCTGAAATTGGGGAGTTCGCTCCGCTGCTGCAAGCAACTAATTCGCTGCGCTTTAGGCCGATGCCATCACGGGAAAAATCAGGTGTTCTTTTTGTTGGTTCAACGCGCGGAAATTTTCGCCCGATTGTACGGGACGCCTTGGCTGCCGGAATTCCACTTAAGATCTACGGAGTCGGTTGGGATAAATTCTTGGCACCGGATCAAATAGCGGGAGAGTTTCTTGACAACAGTGAGTTGCCTGTCGCTTATGCCTCAAGCGCCATCGTGCTCAACGACCATCACCGCGATATGGCGGAGCAGGGGTTTCTTTCCAATCGACTATTCGACGCCGTTGCGGCGGGCGCACGCGTGGTGAGTGACCCCGCCCTGGGGATTAGCGAAGTTTTCGGTTCAAGTGTGGTCATTTACCAAACTCCCGAAGAGCTGGCGGAAATTATTCGTGATCCAGATTCATTTTTTCCTAGCGATGAGAATTCCCCGCAACGGATGCACTCTGATCATAACTTTCGCGCTCGTGCTCGTGCCTTAATCGACGCGGCAGATTCGGTGCGCCATGACTGATCCAAAGGTGTCCATTATTTTGATTGGATACAACGATGCTGCGCGCTTGCCGAATGCGCTTGAGTCACTTACCTCGCAGTCATTTCGGGAGATTGAAATTATCGCGGTTGATGACTGTTCAACCGACGGCTCGGTTGAGATTTTACGTGCGGCTGCTGGGACTGATCCACGAATTCGAGTTGAAGTACTTGCGCAGAACTCTGGGCCTAGTGCGCCCCGAAATCGTGGTATGGAACTGGCTAGTGCACCTCTCATCATGTTCTGTGATTCTGATGACAGGTACGACCCCCATGCGGTCCACAACTTGTATTCGGCGATCAGCAGCATGGGGGCTGACCTGGTTGTGGGAGCAACCACACGCATTATTTCCAGTTCCGGTGAAAGAAAAATTTGGCACCCCGAGTTGTATCTCGAATCACGCGTTGTCCTCGGGTTGGCGGAGGAACCTAGGCTGCTATTTGAGACGATCTCGGTCAACAAGATCTACCGGGCACGGTTCCTGCGTGAGCACGAAATAGATTTCCCACCAGGCTTGATATATGAAGACCAACTGTTCACATTGAAGTGCTATCTCGCAGCAACTCGCATTGGGATAATCCCCGAAGTCGTCTATTACTGGAATGTCGAACCTGACGCGGACGTTCGTTCAATCACCCAATCCCGGCACGAATCGCGCAATGCGACTGACCGCATCACGATTAATCAGCTTATGGATCGAGAACTCGAATCTGATCACACTCTTGGTCACCTCAAGAACCAGAAGTTTCTCCAGCATGAGCTATCCCTCTATCTCGGGACTCTATTTAGACTTCCCGAGAGCGACTCGGCTGAACTGATTGACATTCTTTCCCAGTACGTGCGGCGCATTCCGATTGAAGACTTTGAATGCCTGCGACCAGGTGTGCGGGTTGCTGTCTACTACTTGCTCACCGGGGATCAAGGAAAAATGCGCCAAGCTTTATGGTGGGAAAAAGGTGGCGGGTTCATCAATACCAGCCTGGCGGGGCGAAGCGGCGAGTTGTGGTCGAGTGAATCTGCTGATTTGCTGGGACGCCCAGCCGCCTGGTGGCTGGATGTGAGCGACTTGCATCTTGATTTGATCCCATTTGAGCGTCGTTCCTACTTCAGCACAATGAGTAAAAGTACCGGGGCGGACAACTGGGTCCTTGCCTGCGTTGATTTCGCCGGTGATCTCCCGCGCGACACCCAGGCCCAAGTCATGTTGCGTGAGACAAGGACCGGGGCCTTGATTGCATTTTCGGGGACCTCGGTTGATTCAGAGG
>DEZY01000173.1:0-2799 GCA_002365735.1 Actinobacteria bacterium UBA3120 | reverse complement strand
CGGGGCCTTGATTGCATTCTCGGGGACCTCGGTTGAATCAGAGAGTGGTGTGCGCTCTTATCACGTGAACTTGGATTCTGGTGGCGCTGAACTCGTCCAAGATCGGGGAATTAATTCTGATGAGCACGGCATTGTTTGCGTGCAATTAACCTGCTCCCTGGGTGTTAACCGTTCAGATCTGCACCTAGAGCCCGGTCAGGAAATCCGTCCTTTACCTATGGGTAGATTGGCGTCCTTGGGTTGCGCAGATCGTATCGATTTTGAGGTCCAGGCGGATTCGCGAATCCATTGGAGTGCCGCGGGCTCAGCGAAGTCCGTGATGGGGGCGGTACGAAGGCTTCGACGCTCACGTAACCGCAAGCCCACGTCTTCACATTTGCCCATTGTGAAAGTTAAGGGGCGGCCCACGGTCGTCTTCGCACCGACCGACCTTCCTTCATCGCAGCGTGTGCGTGGGCGCTTTGATACACAAGCGTGGATCGACGAGTTTGGGACAACGGTATATCTCCTTATTCCTCGGGAGGAATTCATTGACAGGCCGCGGCGTTCACGCTTTGCCTATTGGAGTTACCCACCCTCCCAGCGCCCGGCAGTGCTTGCGATCGCTGACATCGTGATTACGGATCGACCAGAGTTGATAGATGATCCACGGTCCATCGTTTTTCGTCGTGACTTGGGAGCATCCGACTACCTGTTGGCGCCAATTGATGCGGCGGTGGTTGATGATCAATCGGCCTTGCACCAAGCGCTACGTGAACGACTTCAGGCTCCCGGGGCTCAGCCATGATGGCTGTAGCGATTTCTTTTTTATAGGTAGGAGTTTGCGCGGGTGAGATCTTCTTCAAAGTCAACCTCAACTGCGAAGAGGTCTGAAATATCTACTGGTCGAACGTGAGATCCGTGCAGATCAATCATGATTTCAATCCCACGTTCAAAGTAGTCGCTGTCCTCGCAAGCTTCAAGTCCAGAAATTAAGAGTTCCTTGTCCTTGTTCGCGACAAAATTTATGCCGACCGCTTCGCCCAGTGCATCTACGACTTGTTTGGACAGTTCATTAACAAATCCATCTGCGTCAACCCGGTATTTGACTTCTTCATCTCCGACAGCCGCGGTATTTACACAAATAATTGATTCGTCGCGTTCAATGTACTCCTTGACCCGATCCAATACCCGCGGATCAAAGACCACATCACCGTTCATCCAGAGAACGCCCCCCGGCCCGGAGAGCCTGAGGGCCTTGAGCAGACTGCGATTGGTGTTGGTTTGGTCGTAGGCTTCGTTGTATACGTAGAGATTATTGGGAAATGACTCGATTATGAGTTCAAGTTTGAATCCGATTACCGTCATGATTCGCAGTTCGTCACCGAAGGCTGTGCTCAGATTGTCAACCTGCTGGCGCATGATTGTTCGACCGTCGGCTAGGGGAGTGAGGGGCTTGGGCCAGGGGCGACCAAGGCGTGTTCCCATTCCGGCGGCCAAAATTACGGCTGTCTGAGTCACAGCCTGAGCCTACTGGCTGCTGAAATTAGGAACCTACCTGCCGCACCCGTTGGATTCCTTGTAATGCTGCGTCATGGGCGGCAATCTCTGTAGCGATCGCCGACCAAAAAGCGCCCGTGCTGCTGTGTTGCTCGGTGTTACCAAAGTAATAGGAGCGCATGCTTTCTCGATCTGATCGGTGCGCATCGGTCTCAAGGCTTGTAGTGATCAGTTCGTTAATCCCATTAATTGAACTTTGATCAATAACTGCGCAGGCCGCAGACACCGGAGAATCAGCGTGCAACTGGTCCGAATCTGACCTGCGATCGGTGAGAATGATGGGTGAATCCGGCGCAAGGTAGAGGTGGTCAAGGGTCACGCTGGAAACGTCTGCAATCAGCAGGTCAGTTTCTGGCAGGATCCCCAGAATGTCGGCAGTGGGGAGGTAGAGGTGCTGCGCCCCGGCAGCGGCAATCAGGCTGACAAGCTTTTTGTGGTTCGCGCGAATGAGTGGGTCAGGCGACTCGACCACACGCGGGTGGGGCTTGTACACGACCCGCGCATCAGGGATTGCGAGAGCGGCCTGCACGATTTGCGGCCCGTAAATGTCAACTGATGTGTAGTTATTCGCTTCGTCTTCACCTTCCCACGTGGGGGCGTAGGTAATGGTTCTTAATTTACTTTTTGCCAGGGGACTCGCGACTTGTAAGTCAAGTTGCGGGCGCCCCACCGATACTAAATGCGAGGAATCAAACCAGGCAATCGCCGCGGCATGACGATCAATTGCAGCTTGCCCTGCCACGAAAACTTTGTCGTAGGCCTTGGCTTGGTTGCTCACCATGCAAATTTTGTCGCTCTCGCCATGGTTGACGTGAATATGCACTGCCTGTTGAAACGAGAGTGATTGAAAATTAGTCCAACCATTATTGACATAGATCACGGCATGGAAATCGGCCCGGTCGTAAAGGGCCATCAAAATTTCGTATCGAGGAACAAGGAGAACCTGTAGCTTTGTCAAAGCACGCAGTGTGTTGTAGGTCTCTAGATTTCGGACTACGACGATAGTTCTCAGATTGATCTGATTTTCAAAAACGGGAAGCCACTGGGTGAGTTGGTAGAGTTTGGTGGGCTGATCGGCGAAATAGAGGGCGATGTCGGCGGTGGGGACATCCTCTAGGTCGAAGCCGTCAGGTTCCACCTCTCCAAATGCTCGAAGTCTTCGACTTAGGCTACGGGCCGCTCGCTTGGCAAATACGCTGACTTTGCCGGATTTCACGGTCCTTGCTGTTTCTGTTTCCACGTGGTGCACGATACGCGAGG
>DEZY01000145.1 GCA_002365735.1 Actinobacteria bacterium UBA3120 | reverse complement strand
AACCTCTAAAGAATAGGAATCACATATGGCCCCCAAAGGTCCCGGCACCAAGAAGGTGCGGCGCAAGGAAAAAAAGAATGTGGCACATGGTCACGCTCACATCAAGAGCACGTTCAACAACACCATCGTTTCCATCACTGACCCAAGCGGTGCCGTAATTGCATGGGCATCAGCTGGCCAGGTTGGCTTTAAGGGAAGTCGCAAGTCAACACCATTTGCCGCGCAGCTTGCCGCTGAAGCTGCTGCACGTCGGGCAATGGAACACGGCATGCGCAAGGTTGACGTATTCGTCAAAGGACCGGGCTCAGGTCGCGAAACTGCGATCCGCTCACTACAAGCGACCGGCCTTGAAGTTGGCTCAATCGCCGACGTAACCCCAGTGCCATTCAACGGAACCCGCCCCAAGAAGCGTCGCCGCGTTTAATCCGCGGACCTTTCATAACACTTAGAAATTAGGAGAAGACAATGGCGCGTTATACGGACGCAGATTGCAAGCGGTGCCGCCGCGAAAAAATGAAGTTGTTCCTTAAGGGATCAAAGTGCGAGTCACCAAAGTGCCCATTTGAAAAACGCCCCTACCCGCCCGGCCAGCACGGCCGCGGTCGGTCAAAGGAGAGCGAGTACTTGTTGCAGCTTCGTGAGAAGCAGAAGGCAACCCGCATGTACGGTGTTCTAGAGAAGCAGTTCTCTAACTACTACAAAGAAGCACAGCGCATGCCGGGTAAGACTGGTGAGAACTTGCTGCGGATCCTTGAAAGTCGTTTGGACAATGTGGTCTTCCGTGCTGGTTTTGCAAAGAGTCGCGACATGGCCCGCCAGCTGGTAACCCACGGTCACTTGATGGTCAATGGCCACAAGGTCGACATTCCGTCCTTCCGGGTTTCCCCTAATGACGTAGTTGACGTTCGCCCCAGCTCACTGGAAATGACTCCTTTCATTGTGGCTCACGCCGAGATCGGTGAAAAGACCGTTCCACCATGGCTTGAGGTTGTGCCATCAAAAATGCGCATCCTTGTTCACTCAATCCCGTCACGCGAGGGAATCGACACGCAGGTCAACGAACAACTTATTGTTGAGTTGTACTCCAAGTAGTAACCACTCTCGATTCACTCGAATCGAGCTGAGAAACGCGATATCAAATAGAGGGTATCGTTGGAAGGGAATGAAAAGTGCTCATTAGTCAGCGTCCAATTCTGACCGAAGAACCAATCAGCGAGTTCCGTTCACGTTTTGTGTTGGAACCCCTTGAGCCAGGTTTTGGTTACACCCTTGGCAACTCACTTCGTCGAACCTTGCTCTCCTCGATTCCGGGTGCGTCCGTCACGAGCATCCGTATTGATGGGGTTCTACATGAGTTCAGCACAATTGATGGAATCAAAGAAGATGTCACCGAAATCATTTTGAACCTTAAGGGGCTCGTGGTGTCAAGTGAGATCGATGAGCCAGTTGTCATGTACTTGCGCAAGCAGGGCCCCGGGAATGTGACTGCAGCTGATATTCAACCACCAGCGGGCGTTGAAGTTCACAATCCCGAGCTTCATATTGCAACGCTCAATGACAAGGGCAAGCTCGAGATCGAACTCGTTGTTGAGCGTGGTCGCGGTTACGTGCCCTCGACCATGAACAAGCATCCTGAGCAAGAGATCGGCCGGATCCCGGTTGACTCGATCTACTCACCGGTGCTCAAGGTGAGTTACAAAGTTGAGGCTACCCGTGTTGAACAGCGTACCGACTTCGACAAGTTGATCATCGATGTTGAGACCAAGCCATGCATGTTGCCACGGGATGCTGTTGCATCTGCTGGCTCCACTTTGGTTGAGCTCTTTGGCCTTGCTCGTGAGATGAATCTTGACGCGGAAGGCATTGACATTGGTCCCAGTCCCACCGATGCATTCGTTGCCGAGCAACTCTCAACTCCAATTGAGCAGCTTGATATGACAGTGCGTTCCTACAACTGCCTCAAGCGCGAAGGCATTCACACCGTTGGGGAGCTCATCACCCGTAGTGAGGCTGATCTGCTTGATATCCGTAACTTTGGCGCTAAGTCAATCGAGGAAATCAAGGTAAAACTGCACGGTCTTGGTCTTGCGCTCAAGGACAGCCCCCCTGGGTTTGATCCCAGCACCGCCGTGTACTTCGATGACACCGATGTCGACATGGATGTTGACCCCGAAGAAGTCCCAGAAGTTGCTGTTACCGTCACAGAAGATGCCTACCCCGAAGACGAGCAGCTCTAAGAGCCGCAGCGCTTCAAGAGTTACTGACTCACCGAGATCAATAAGGAGACAAGATGCCTACGCCAACTAAGGGTTCCCGCTTCGGCGGAGGACCGGCTCACGAGAGGCTCATGCTGGGCAATCTGGCAACCGCGCTCTTTGAGCACGGGCGCATCACCACCACCCATGCGAAGGCGAAGCGACTTCGTCCACTCGCCGAGCGCATGGTTACCTTTGCAAAGCGTGGAGACATTTCGGCTCGCCGTCGTGTTCTCACCGTAGTGAAGGACAAGGGTGTTGTGCACACGTTGTTCACCGAGATCGGCCCCAGCTATGCCGGCCGCCAGGGTGGCTACACCAGAATCATCAAGATTGGTAACCGTAAGGGCGACAACGCCCCCATGGCGATCATTGAACTGGTTGAGCCAATGGCTGAAGCGGTAGTCGCTGAAGCAACGGGTGCCACCAAGCGCGCTGTCAAGGAATCAGCTGCGAAAAGCGAAGACGCCAAGGTCGTGGAAGAAATCACACCAGACACCGAGGAAGTCCTCGAAGAGGAAACAAGCGCGCCGGTAAATACCGAAGGCGAAGAAGCTGTTTCTGCAGGCGAAGAAGCAGAGCCCAAGGAGTAAGTCCTGAGTTCGCAACATGAAATTGATCAGCCCGTTCTCGGTTTACCCGGGGACGGGCTGATTCGTCTGCGTGTCTACCTGGCCTACGACGGCTCCGGTTTTCACGGTTGGGCCTCTCAAATGGAGGCCCGTTCGGTTCAATCTGAAATTGAAAACACAATTGGTGCACTGATTCACCAACTTGACTTACCCACAATTGTTGCCGGTCGCACGGATGCCGGCGTGCATGCCCGCGCCCAGGTATTTCATTTTGACATATCCCGCAATCACCCACAAATGAACAAGCTGACCGCAGAACGAATTAATAAGGCGTTGCCGGCTGACATTCGAATTCATAAAATAGAGGAAGCGCCTTACGGTTTTGATGCACGTTTCTCGGCTCTGTGGCGCGAATACACCTACACAATCTGCGATGACCCCACCGGTCCGGCACCACTTCACCGTCACGAGGTCTTTGCGTGGCCGGTCGCCCTTGATGTGGACAAACTCAATGAAGCAAGCCAGTCTCTGATCGGGGTTCACGACTTTTTTGCCTTCTGCAAAGAAAAGCCTAAAACGACCACAATCAGGGAAGTCCAAAGACTCGAATGGCACCGCAACAAAGACAACTACGTTGTCATGACAATTCGAGCGGATGCCTTCTGTTACTCCATGGTTCGCAGCGTTGTGGGAGCGCTTTTGCCCATCGGTGATGGGCGTAGACCCGTCACCTGGACACAACATTTGTTGAGCCAAGAATCCAAGATCTCCCACATTCAAACTATGCAAGCGTTCCCACTCGTCCTTGAACGAGTGGGTTACCCGCCAGATGAAGAGTTATTCGCCCGCCAAAGTGAAACTAGGGCTCGGCGGGGCTAAGCAGTTCTCATGTTGTGATTGACATCGCCGAGCCGGCTGGAGGCGAGAAGCGCAAAATTTGGCAGTCTTGTCGTAACGTTGGGCCATGATTCGTGGATACTTGGCCAACAACATCCCCGTAAAGCATGCAGAATTACCCGGTCATGAAGGCGTGAGTGCAGGAGTGAGCGCCCTTGATACGGAGGGGGATATCGAAGTTGGCGTGTGGGAACACTCCGTCGGCACTTCCACCGACACGGAGGTGGAAGAGGTATTCGTGGTGTTATCCGGGCGCGGAACTGTGACCTGCGACCAGGGTGGCGAGATCCTGCTTGAGCCCGGAACCGTTGGGATGCTACCCATGGGTGCGAAAACCGTATGGACCGTCACCGAGCCCTTGCGAAAGGTCTGGATCACACTGTCGTGAATGGAGAATTCCGTTCCCAATATCTGATGGAAATGACATACTGAGGCTGAATTGGAGGAGTTAAATGTCCTGGGTAGATGACGGCTTTATTGCATTTGACACCGAGACGACGGGTGTTGACGTAAGTGCGGACCGAATTGTGAGCGCTGCTGCGGTGGAGTTTCGTGACGGTGTTGAAGTGTCCTCGCGTGAATGGCTAATCAAAGTCGATGTGCAGATTCCGCAAGCAGCCAGCGCGGTGCACGGGATCACTGATCAGATGAGTCAGTCCCGAGGCCAGGCACAAGTTGAAGCGCTTGGGTCAATTCGTGAATACCTTGTTTCGAGCAAAATACCGGTCGTGTGCTTTAACTCCCAATTTGATCGAACTATTCTTGATTCAAATCTCGAGCGGGTCGGCTATCAGCCGCTTTCGGGTGTGGTAGATATTTGCCCCTACGTAATTGACAAGCAGATGGATAAATACGTGAAAGGCAAGGCTCAGCGTCGCTTGCAACCCACAGTGGCTCGTTACGGGTTAGAACTCAATGAAGCCGATTGGCATGGGGCTCTAGCTGATGCCCGGATCACTGGCTTATTAATGTTGGCTCAGCAGGGGCGATACCCGCAGCTGTTCACCAGTGAACCGGGTGGATTGGGCGACTCGGTGGCGCTTTGGCGCAAGGAACAGGATGCCTCTTTTACAGCGTGGCTAGCGTCCCAGCCGCCGCGTCCGTAGTAGTTTTCCGCGGTTGTTTGTGGGGAGATACTTCCTTGATCAGGGGGGATTTGGTGGCCGCTGCTGTGGGCGGGTATCCTTTGACGTCGCTGTGCGTGTTGCAGCCTGGGTGCCCGGGAAGGTGCCCAGTACGGCCTACCAACCGGTAGGTGCAGAGACCGAGTCCCTACGAGAAAGCAAGGTAGCGCCCCATGCGCACATATAGTCCCAAAGCCGGCGAAATCATTCGCACCTGGCACGTAATTGACGCGACCGACATTGTTCTCGGACGGCTCGCCAGTCACACCGCGGCATTGCTTCGCGGAAAGCACAAGCCCACCTTCGCACCACATCTGGATACGGGCGATTTCGTTGTCATTATTAATGCTGACAAAGTTGCCCTCACCGGTTCGAAGCGTGAGCAGAAGAAGGCATACCACCACTCGGGTTACCCTGGTGGCCTCACAGCTATCACCTATGCCGAACTGTTGGAGTCACGCCCAACGAAAGCGGTTGAGAAGGCAGTTAAGGGAATGCTCCCTCATAACAAACTCGGTCGCCAGCAGTTGACCAAGTTGAAAATATATGTGGGGGACAATCACCCGCACGCCGCCCAAGAGCCCAAGCCATTTGTCATTACCCAGGTTGCGCAGTAGCGCTAAGGAGAGATTTACGTGTCTGAAGTTGCTATTGACGTAGTTGAAGAAAATATCGAAGAGGTTCCCTCGGAGTACACCAGTGAAAGCGCTAAGCCGGTTATTAACCGCGATGTCGTGATCGCACCGGGTGCTGCAACTGGCCGCCGCAAGGAAGCCGTTGCCCGCGTCCGTATTGTTCCCGGAACCGGACAGTTCAAGATTAATGGTCGCGATCTTGCTTCCTATTTCCCGAACAAGGTTCACCAGCAAATCGTGAACGAGCCATTTGTCACCCTTGGCGCACCCGGCCAGTTTGACGTGATTGCTCGACTGCACGGAGGCGGCACCAGTGGTCAAGCGGGTGCACTTCGTCTCGGTATCGCTCGTTCACTTAACGCGATTGATACTGAAGGTAACCGCGCTAGCTTGAAAAAAGCAGGATTTCTCACTCGTGACCCACGGGCCAAGGAGCGTAAGAAGTACGGTCTGAAGAAGGCTCGTAAGGCTTCGCAGTACAGCAAGCGCTAGTCGGAGCGGTTCACACCACTTCATGGGCCTATTCGGAACCGACGGTGTTCGCGGTTTAGCTAATCGCGATCTCACTGCCGAATTGGCTTTGGATCTATCGGTTGCCGCTGCACACGTGTTGGCCGATGCTGGCGAATTTGCCGGACACCGTCCTCGAGCAATTGTTGGCCATGACACGCGGGCTTCAGGGGAGTTCCTTGAAGCCGCGGTCGTTGCCGGCTTGGCAAGTGCTGGGATCGACGTCATTTTGGTGGGCGCACTACCCACCCCCGCGGTTGCTTATCTGGTGTCTTCACTTGAGGCCGACCTCGGCGTGATGCTTTCTGCTTCACACAACCCGATGCCCGATAACGGCATCAAATTTTTTGCCCGGGGCGGTCAAAAGCTTGATGACTCCCTTGAAGTGGCAATTGAAAATCGAATGCGCGAACCTTGGGAACGCCCCATTGGCAAAGATGTCGGCCGAGTCGTTGTGGATCCCAGTGCTACCGACCTTTTTGTGGCCCATCTGCTTTCGACTTTAGAGTCTGACTCCTCACTTTCTGGCCTTAAAGTTGTTGTTGATTGTGCGAATGGCGCGGCAAGTGTTGTTGGACCCGAAGCATTGCGTCGTGCTGGCGCTGAGGTAATTGCGATTCATGCAGCGCCCAATGGCTTGAACATCAACGAGGGTTGCGGCAGTACTCACCTTGACGACCTTCGAGTTGCCGTTGTTGAACACGGTGCTGATGCCGGTATCGCATTTGATGGTGATGCCGATCGCTGCCTGGCAATTGATGCGCTGGGTAATGACGTTGACGGTGACCACATTCTGGGAATCCTGGCCATCTCCATGGCCGCGGCTGGCACTTTGACTCACAACACCGTTGTCTCTACGGTGATGGCAAACCTTGGTTTCAATCAAGCAATGGATGCAGCGGGGATAACAGTTATTTCAACAGCCGTCGGTGACCGTTATGTTCTGGAATCGATGCGTGAGCATGGCTATATTCTTGGTGGGGAGCAAAGTGGACACGTTGTCATGAGTGATTTTGGAACAACGGGCGACGGTGTCTTGACCGCATTGCATCTTTTGGCGCGCGTTTCCAGTAGTGGAAAGTCTCTGGCCGAACTTGCTGGCGTGGTCACCAAATTGCCACAGGTGCTGATTAACGTGGGTGGGGTTGACCGTGCCGGTGTGGAGTCAAACACCAAAGTGGCAGCTGAACTCAAATCATTGGAATTAGATCTGGCTGGCAGCGGGCGAATCTTGCTGCGGCCTTCGGGCACTGAACCGGTTGTGCGCGTCATGGTTGAGGCAGGGAGCCAGGTGGAAGCCCAGCGGGTGGCCGAACGACTCGCCCGAGTAATTACGGCGGAATTATCGTTGTGAGCTTTTGCACGGTGATGTTAGGCGGGGAATTCATAATCCCCTTAGAGGCTCACCGGCATCGCAGTTGATCGGGCGTGAAGCACCAACCCTTCAGCGGTACGCTGACCCGGTGTGCGGAATCGTTGGTTATGTCGGCCATAAGCAGGCCCTGGAAATTGTGGTGGCCGGGCTTCGGCGAATGGAATACCGGGGCTACGACTCTGCAGGGGTTGCCGTGATCGCCGACGGGGGCCTTGAAGTCCGCAAGAAGGCCGGGAAGTTGGGCAACCTTGAGCAATTACTCGGCGAGGACCCATTGTCGAGTTCAACCACTGGAATTGGTCACACCCGCTGGGCAACGCACGGTGGCCCATCCGATCGCAATGCTCACCCGCATGTCAGCTCTGATAACCGGATCGCAGTGATCCATAACGGGATCATTGAAAACTTTCACACCTTACGCACCGAGCTGGAAAGCACAGGCCTTGAATTTGAGTCCGAGACCGACACGGAGGTTGTCGCCCACCTCATGGCTCGCGCACTGCCCGAGGTGGGGAATTCATTACCTTTAGCCATG
>DEZY01000120.1:2137-5015 GCA_002365735.1 Actinobacteria bacterium UBA3120 | reverse complement strand
CATTATTGCTTGGGTGACTTTGCTCCTTACTCGGTTCCGACTCGTTGGGCCACTATGGTTCAAATAGTTCTGGACTTGGCCTTCTTCGGCTTGGCGGTGCGTGTGTTTGCCGGTGCAGCCATGCGCTCTGTTAAGAACAAGACGGCAGCTCAAGGAGAAGCACAAGAGCAGTTTTTTTGTGGGCGAACCTGCAACTCCGGTGGATATCACTATTGTTTCCCCAATTTCACGTGATTTAGTACATAATTGAGTACTCTTTCCGAAGAAAAGTTGAATGTGCATGGTTCTGCCGCTTAAAGAGCCTCGATGAAAAGAGCCTCATAGTGATGGAAAATATTACAATTGGATCATGATGGGAAGCGGTCGAAAAGTTCGGGTAAGAACGGAAATGGGAGGCCTGATATGGGAGTAAGTGATCGTTCGAGTTTGGCGAGGCTACTGCTGTCTGGAATTTCTGCTGCCACTCTGCTTCTAGGCCTCATTAGTGTTCCTCCGGTTTTGGCGCAAGAAAAAAGTCAGCAAACGGCCGACCCCCTTTTCTGGGACCTGTCTACCACGTTTCCGTTTTGCAGTTGGTGGATTGAGACATCGACTCAAGACTCAAATATTCTTTATCCCGACACAAATGCTGCGTATTGGACAGTGCCATTTCAGCTAAATTCGGATGAAGTCATCACCCTTCGAGGATATTTCATCGATGCGCGGTATTTTTCTCTTCAGGTGTACAACTCGCAAGGACAATTAGATAGCTCAGACGGCAGCCCTTCGCTCACTGATTTTCAGCTGACGCCAGATCAGGGGAGTGTTAATCCGTGGGCATCGGACGGCGGTTACCCGGTCACAGCTCAAAGCTATACGGTGAGTATTTCTTCTCAGCAGAAACGTCCGACAGATGCAGTTAATTGGCTCCCCATGCCAACACCTCAACAAATACCCCAAACGCAAAATCCCCAGGCCAGAAATATTGGCTTCCTCATGTTGCGGGTGTATATGCCCAACACGCCTCCGTTTCCGCCGGACGTCCTGTCCGCTTCGCGGAGTACCCAAACAACGGCGTTCGACCAAATAGCGCAGGTTTTACCTACTATGTCGGTGACAAAAGTTGCTGGCACCACCTCGGACTTACCTCAGTGCTCTGCCCGGCAAGCTGATCTTCTGATGCGCGAGAGTGCCGCGGGAAATGACTTAGAATATATTATTGCTGGTTCCGAGATATCGACAGTATCTGAACAAGAGCCTGATTCTCCGAATGCAAAATTGCAGCAGAAAATAGATGATTTCCGCGCAACGCTAAATACCAAAGATGTCCAAGGAAACAGGCTGCTTATTCAACGAATATCATCTCTGCCAACTAAAGAGGCAATGAGCCTGATAGACCAAATGAGTGAATCTGGTGGAGGCGCGCAATTTGCCGCTGAACTTTCAGGCTATGAGGGTTCCAACAAGCCGCTAATCAAAGGCAATGACAGGAAGGAAAGCATAAAATTTTGTCAATTGACGGAATGCTCATCTGCAGGTGATTTTTTTCGACCAACCCAAACTCAGACCCCATTTCCTAATTTGGACAGTGCCTATGTGGCTTCGAAATACCAACTAGATGCTGGAGATGCGCTAGTTGTCACCTTGCGACTACCAACCACACCATGGAATTCTGGGTCAGGCTCTGATCCGGTTCTTTGGCCGGTGGAAGCTCTCCAGCTTCGTTATCTCTCATTCTGCAATTATGTTTATCAACCCCCATTCCCCGTGGTGGTCAACCAAAGCCCCCAAGGACCCATGTGGGGATGCTCCAATGACGTTCAAATTCACGAGGAATCCAACGGCAGCCAAATTGCAACTGCTGTAGCAACGCGAAACGAAGACAAACCGGCTCAGACAGATTCCCTAAAGGATTTTGTGTGGCTGCCCCTTTCACAGGAAAATCCCAATTCGCAGCATGTTTTTGGAGTACGGAACATGTTGCCTTTTTATGTATCACCCGATGACCAATTCACTAACTCGGCCACTAATATCCAACAGACTAACGATCCAACGGCGGCCGCTGTCGCCATGGAGTCATATTACCCGGTTGTCGCTGTCTGCGAGGTCAAGCTGCTCGAGAAACTCGGCTCAGTTGATTGCGCAAAACAGTACGAAAGGAACACAATTTGCGGCCCAAGGGGGAACCCAGGTCAGGCAAAGAAAATTGAGACAGTTCGAAGTGTTGCATCATGCCTCCGATTGATCCGACGGGTGCTTGAACCAGCTTCTTCTGACCGTGAGGTAGCGCGCTGCCTCCTCGAAGTAACAACGGATTGTGGGCAATACAAAAGTAGGATACGCAAATACAAAAGTGCAGAGCTGGCTCGAGCCTTTACCGACCACGCTGCTTATGCAACGGTAGAAGCGCAGCGCAATCAACGCGAAGAAATGCTTGTGCGCAAAACCATTCGAAACTGGAGCCGCAATTGATTCGGTGAGAGCATCGTCAGCTCGTGGAACGCGAGCGAACCTGCAGACTGTTGACGCTGGCATCCATGGATGAGCTCAACCAGTTCTATACCCAGCAGGCGACTCTTGGCGGTTTGGACCTGACCTCTATTTGCTGATGGCTTGCAGTGGTTCTCATCGCCGGGCATTATGGCCAACGCGTGGGGTCAGGACTTGAACAGTAGCGACCGGGCGGCCCCAGCGCGGACCTCGCCGGCTAAGTGCGGCCAGTAGGGGCTTTTTAGCTATTCAACTATTCATCTCGTCATCACTTGTTCTTTGGTTGCTTGGTCTTTCAGGCCGCCGGCAGGGCGGACCCAAATTTTTCGAATTGGGTGGTTGCTGCCTGGCTTGGGAGAGAAGTCAGCTACCAGCAGGTATCTGCGTACCGACTCTCTCTCTCTCTCTC
>DEZY01000120.1:360-1959 GCA_002365735.1 Actinobacteria bacterium UBA3120 | reverse complement strand
GGGGTACATATATATGTAAGGCTGTTAAGTCTGCGCCATGCGCGCTGTCCGAAAAATGAGTTGGGCCAACGCAAAAGCACACTAGTCGTCCAAGCTGAATTGCGTGACGACTTCGCTGGTCGCATTTCCCAAATCTGGCGGGGCGAGTTGGTAATCGACTGGCGTGCGACTGAAGTTGACGGGGTTGGAGACCATGCCGTGGTGCACGGGTTCAAGTCCCAATTGCTCTGCCAGTTCAAATGCTTCAGGGATCGAATTGATGGGTCCGCACGGCACTCCCTGCTTACCCAGTTCAGTGTGCCAATAATTTACGGTGGCGGTGCCAAGTACTTGATTCAATTCACTGCGAAGAGATGTGCGGTGCGCGACTCGGTTCGGGTTAGTCGAGTATCGGCTATCTGAGGCCAATTCTGTAATGCCCAGAACTGAGCACAAGTTCGCGAACTGGGTGTCATTGCCGACCGCAATCACCAGGGGGCGATCGGCGCAATCGAAAACTTCGTAGGGGCAGATACTGGGATGAGCATTGCCCATGCGCTGGGGCGTGACGCCACCTAGCACGTACGCGCTGCTCTGATTGACCATGGAGGAGAGCAGCACTGATAGAAGATTTACTTCAAGGTGCTGGCCAATCCCTGAATGTGTTCGCTCAACGATGGCTGCAAGAATCGAATTACTGGCGTGCAGCCCGGTAAGAACGTCGACTAATGCAACCCCAACTTTACTTGGCGCGTCCGTTCCAGTGATGCTCATGAGTCCACCCATGGCTTGAATTAGCAGATCGTAGCCGGGTAAATCTTTACCTTCTTTGCTGCCAAATCCGCTGATGGAGCAATAGACCACCTTGGGGTTGGATTCACTGACAGTTGCGTAATCTAAGGAGAATTTGTCCAGCGCACCAACTCTGAAGTTCTCAATGACGATATCTGCTTGCGCCGCCAACCTATGTGCCCGATGTAGATCAGTGGACTCTCGCAGGTCCAAAGCAATCGAGCGCTTATTTCGATTTACAGATTCAAAGTAAGTGGCCTTGCCTTGGGAAGTGAAGGGAGGGCCCCAGGAACGAGTATCGTCACCGTGTTCTGGTTGTTCAACCTTGATCACTGTTGCGCCGTAGTCGGCAAGCAACATGGATGCATAAGGTCCGGCGAGTACTCGTGAGAAGTCGGCAACGACTAATCCGTCAAGGGAGCCTGGCATCGGGTTAGTTGAAGGCTGCTAGGCCGGTGAGCGCTTGACCAATCACGAGGGTGTGCATTTCGTTGGTGCCTTCGTAAGTGAAGACGGATTCGAGGTTATTCATATGGCGAATTACGGGGTATTCGAGGGTGATTCCGTTCCCCCCAAGAATGGCCCGGCATTCACGTGCGATTTTTAGTGCCTCGCGAGCGCTATTGAGCTTGCCCAGCGAGATCTGCTCGGGGGTAACACCAACAGTGTCCTTGAGATGTCCCAGATGCAAGGCGAGCAGCATGCCTTTCCCGAGTTCGAGCGTCATGTCGGCCAATTTCTTCTGAGTGAGTTGGTAGCCAGCGATTGGCCGGTCAAATTGCACCCGGTTCAATGAGTAATCAATTGCCGTCTCAAGGCAGTCGCGCG
>DEZY01000120.1:0-125 GCA_002365735.1 Actinobacteria bacterium UBA3120 | reverse complement strand
AGGCAGTCGCGCGCTGCACCCAGAGCGCCAAAGGCAATCCCAAAACGGGCTTCATTAAGACAACTGAGCGGTCCTCGAAGCCCTTTTACGCCAGGCAGGATCGAGTGCTCGGGCAGTCTGACATC
>DEZY01000112.1 GCA_002365735.1 Actinobacteria bacterium UBA3120 | reverse complement strand
ATCATGCCTTACATCACGGCCAGCATTATTTTGCAATTGCTCACGGTGGTTATCCCTCGACTAGAAATGCTCAAAGCTGACGGAAACGCCGGACAAGCAAAGATCACCCAATACACCCGCTTCGTGACTATCGGACTTGCGATCCTGCAGTCAACAGCGATTCTTTCCTTGGCCCGATCGCCCGGCTCCCTTTTCCAAGGCTGTAATGAGGAGATTATTCCCAACCAAGCCATTTGGGTGATGCTGGTCATGATCACGGTCATGACCGCCGGAACGGCAATCATCATGTGGTTTGGTGAATTGATCACCGAACGCGGCGTGGGTAACGGCATGTCCGTGCTGATTTTCACCTCAATCATTGCGGTTATCCCGGCCCAGTTTGTCAATATTCTGAGCAGTCGCGGGGCATTTACTTTCGCTGTCACGCTACTTGTCGGCCTACTCGTAATCACCTTTGTTGTGTTTGTCGAGCAAGCGCAGCGTCGGATTCCCGTGCAGTATGCAAAGCGCATGGTGGGCAGGCGAATGTATGGCGGCACCTCTACCTATATCCCGCTTAAGGTCAACATGGCTGGTGTTATCCCAGTTATTTTCGCCTCGTCTCTACTGTTCCTGCCAACCCTGTTTGTTCAGCTCTCGGGAAGTCAAGACGGTTGGGCACAGTGGCTGCAGCAAAATTACGGAACAGGAAGTGGAAGCGTCTATTTGGCAACCTACTTCTTATTAATTGTGTTCTTCTGCTACTTCTACGTCTCGATTACCTTTAATCCGACCGAAGTTGCCGACAATATGAAGAAGTATGGTGGCTTCATTCCTGGGATCCGGGCGGGTCGTCCCACCGCTGAGTACCTGGACTACGTCCTTACTCGTTTGACCGCTCCGGGCTCGTTGTATCTAGGCATGATCGCAATTGTGCCGGTATTTGCATTCGATTTCCTGGGTGTATCAACGCAGTTCATCTTCGGTGGTACTTCGCTACTGATCATGGTGGGCGTTGGCCTTGACACGGTCAAGCAGATTCAAGCCCAATTGCAGCAACGTAATTATGAGGGATTTCTTAAGTAGGCAAGTGGGGTGGCTCTAGGGGAAGTGCTCCGCTAAGGTTCGGTCGTATGCGCATAGTTTTCATGGGCCCACCGGGGGCGGGTAAAGGGACTCAGGCGGCTCTGCTGTCCGCACGACTGGGCATCCCTCATATTTCAACGGGAGACATTTTCCGCGCCAATGTCAGCGAAGGCACTGCACTAGGAATCAAAGCCCAGTCCTACATGGACGCTGGTGAATACGTACCTGACGGTGTCACTAACGCGATGGTCCGCGATCGCTTAACCCATGAGGACGCCCGTGCGGGCTTCATTCTCGATGGCTACCCGCGAACAGTTGAGCAAGTGGCGGAGCTTGATGCAATGCTGAGTGCAGAGAAAACGAAAATTGATCACGTCATTGAGTTAACGGTAGATGTGGACGTGGTTGTTTCCCGTCTGGTAAAACGTTCCGCCGAGCAAGGCCGCACGGACGACACCGAGGAAGTATTGCGGCGCCGACTTGAAGTTTATGCCGAACAAACCGTCTCCCTGGTTGAGGTGTACCAAGATCGCGGACTGCTAGTACAAGTTGATGGTCTGGGCGATATTAATGCTGTCACAACTGCGATCCTGTCAACGGTTAATGCCTAAGCGACAACATGGGGTTTCGTAAAAAAGAGCGGGTCCAACTCAAAACGCCCGAGCAAATCGAATGTATGCGCGTTGCCGGCAAAGTTGTCGCCGAGACTTTGGAAACATTGCGGATCAGCGTCGCTCCGGGAATTACCACCAGCGAGCTTGACGCTATCGCCCGAGAGTGCATATTCGGTGCCGGTGCAACGCCGTCATTCCTCGGCTACTACGGATTCCCAGCCGTGATCTGCACCTCCATCAACGAGGAAGTCGTACATGGAATCCCCGGTGACAAAGTGATTACTGAGGGTGATCTGATCTCAATTGACTGTGGTGCAATTGTGGAAGGGTGGCATGGAGACGCCGCAATTTCGATAATCGCATCAAAGAACCCAGAGCCAACGATTCAAAAACTTTCCGATGTAACACGAGCTTCACTTGACGCTGGAATCAAAGCCACAGTGGCGGGTAACCGCATGGGAGATATTGGTAACGCAATTCAGACGGTGATTCGAAATGCGGGTGATTACGGCATCGTTGAGGACTATGTCGGTCACGGAATTGGCACGGAAATGCATATGTACCCACCGGTTCCCAATTACGGCCGAGCGGGGGAGGGGATTGAGCTTAAAGTGGGCATGGTCTTGGCCCTCGAGCCAATGGTCACGATCGGATCCCCGGAGGTTGTTACCTTGGCGGATGATTGGACGGTGGTGACAACCGATCGCAATTGGGCATCCCATTGGGAGCACACCATCGCGATCACCGAATCGGGTCCGCAAATTCTTACCATTCGTTAACTCAAGTTGAATGCGCCATCATTGCGCAGGGAAATCTCAGGTGAAATGGAATCGGGCTCACTCACCAAAATTTTTCCAGCTGATATTGCTTCTAGGAACTGCGAGTAATCAGCATTCGACTGTCGGGCGTAACCCACGGAAAAATCGCACATTGCCAGATCAAATTCATTCCCTTCACCCATAAAGGCGGAGATGGCTTCAGCATTGCCTGAACGCGCGTGCGCACGTGCTAATGCGCCACCACAAATCTGAGCGTAAGCGAGCAGATCCTTGTCCTTAAACAGATCGACATCAGGTGACCACTTCTTATCGCGTAATTGGCGCACGTAGTAGCTCTTACCTCCGTCGCCGTCAAACCATCCGAGGAATGCATCAGTTGCGGCCTGGATGTTGCGCTGGCCATCGGTGACCCGCTTACCGTGACTTTTTGAAGACTCGTCTGGCATCCAGGGCTCGAGCACACTCTCGATTGCTTGCTTCACCTGAAGAACCAGTAGGTCATTTGCATCACGTCCCTGCAGCAGCACAATGTATGCAAGTAGACCGATGCTGCCTACGCCCACGACCTTGTGACCGAAGTCAACAATGCGATACCGATCCAGCAGGATTTGGCGATCGCTCAGGAGGGTTTCTTTGTAGCGATCAAATGCACGGTTGACTGCTTCCATGACGCCGGCAGCAAGTGATAGTCGAACAACCAGTGGGGGTTTGTTAACAAACTGTCTTTGCCCGTTTACTTCAACAGTGAGTTTCCTAATCGCCGACCACTGGTCACGTTTTTCGGCAGCGCTGAATCCTTTATTCATTTCGGCCAAGCTACTCTCGGGAAGGCCCCCACTTTTGGTGAGCTCTTCCAAGCTGCTTGCGTCAACCCGAAAATACCAGGTGTCAACAAAAGTTGCAGATGCAAATGCAGCCATGGCAACGCGATAAGCCTCAGCGCCAGCAAGGGTGATCGCCTCCTGGTACTTCTCTGGCCGGTTAGCAGCTGCTATTGCAAAGCTGGTCACCATGCGTTGAACATCCCATTCAAATGGCCCAGGAAAGGTTTCATCAAAATCATTAACATCAAAAATGGTGGCCCGGTCAGCGGTGGCAAATATTCCGAAATTGCCCAGATGTGCATCTCCGCACAATTGGACTTGCAATCCTGAACGTGGACGTGGACCTAGGTCATTTGCCATGACGGCAGCGCTCCCGCGATAAAAAGCGAATGCGCTCGCAGACATTCGGGAATAGCGGATGGGCAGCAACGCCGGGACCCTGGACTCACCTTGGGCAAGGAGGGTGGCAATTGGGTCTGGCCGGTCTGGGGCACAAAGATAGGCGCCAAGTTCGGTCACATTGGTCATAGGCTGACTGTGGCCTAGGGCGCGGCGAGTGTCAATTGGACACATTTGGCGCGATTTCGCCCCTTATGGGTAATTCATAGGTCAATTGACCCCAACGCTCTGGCCAGCTGGGTCCTTGCGTAGACTCGCACGGCTGAAGTGGTGATCACTTCTAGCGGCAATCATAGGGAAGCGGAGTACATGGCTAAAAAAGAGGGCGCGATCGAGCTTGAGGGCATGATCACCGAATCTCTGCCAAATGCAATGTTTCGGGTTGAGCTAGATAATGGGCACAAGGTACTCGCCCACATCAGTGGAAAGATGCGGATGCACTACATCCGAATTCTTCCCGACGATCGCGTTGTGGTTGAGCTGTCACCCTATGACCTCACCCGCGGCCGCATTGTCTACCGTTACAAGTAACAACCGTTTCCAATAGAAACTCGAGAAAGAGTAACCATGAAGGTGCAACCCAGCGTCAAAAAGATCTGCGACAAATGCAAAGTCATCCGTCGCCACGGTCGCGTGATGGTGATTTGCGAAAATGTTCGTCATAAGCAACGCCAGGGCTAAAACGGCTCAATAGCCTAAAAGCACTGGGGTGTTACCGGGAGAGACAACTCGAACACCAAGTACAGGGAGAACCCGACCCCGGATCAACAGATCCGGACGATACCTTCGGCCACGGGGCCGAAGACCAGCCTTGGCGGGCTGGATTGGCTCTCCCACCACACGACCCCGTGAATTACTGAAAAGAGAGTACGCCCATGGCACGACTTATTGGTGTCGATCTGCCCCGCGAAAAACGCCTGGCAATCGCACTGACCTACGTTTACGGTGTTGGCCGTTCGCAGGCCTCAAAGGCCCTCGAAGCAACTGGCATTGATCCCGAAATGAAATCAAAGGATCTCACCGACGATCAAACACTCGCATTGCGCGACTGGATCGAATTAAATCTGAAAGTAGAAGGTGACCTGCGCCGCGAGGTTGCAGCCGATATTCGCCGCAAGGTCGAAATTGGTTGCTATCAGGGAATTCGTCACCGCAAGGGTCTTCCCGT
>DEZY01000142.1:662-5390 GCA_002365735.1 Actinobacteria bacterium UBA3120 | reverse complement strand
TGACCGAAAAACTTTCCAAACCTGAAGATGTCTCCAGGTTTCATATCCGGTATTAGCTACTCTTTCGAATAGTTATCCCAGAGTCAGGGGCAGGTTGCCCACGTGTTACTCACCCGTTCGCCACTAATCAAAAGGAGCAAGCTCCTTTATTTCCGTTCGACTTGCATGTGTTAAGCACGCCGCCAGCGTTCGTCCTGAGCCAGGATCAAACTCTCCATAAATGAATAGTTGAAACTGGCCAACAGAGCTGTTGTGCTCTTGTCAACCAAAGGAATCCGTTGGTAATAATCATTCATAGAACAATCATTACCAATCGGGTTATAAAATTGGCATTGACATGTGACACACTGTTGAGTTCTCAAGTTACGGGCGCGCACCATCACCCTGTCCTTGCGGACGGATTTTGGGGCAGAAAATTTACCTTACAGATTTTTGACTGTGAAGTCAAATCCGCACCGCGGACGACTTTTCGTTTCAGAATCTTGGGGCATTTCCACGAGACCGGCCTAATCGTCCGTTCCTCTTGCGTGGAAACTTAAATATAGGGGATGGCCCCTCACGGCTCTCACTGGGGGGCATTAAGCGATTAATCCTTCAACTACCTTATTTGCGATTATCGGACGAATCCTTTAACCGCAACATTTTTCCATTACTGAGCCCAACAGTGCGCCCCCGGATACCCATTCTGCTGTTTGACCTTAGAGGCCATAGAAATAGTCCATGGATCTCAATCAGCGGAGCGTAAGAGGCGCGAAGGCTTTATGCCTTTGGCTTATGTCTTGGCTTGCCGCCAGACTTCCCACCAGAACCACCAGCCGGCTTACCGCCTGGCTTACTGCCTGGACGACCACCCGGCGGCTTGCCCGATCCTCCGCCAGCTCGCCCGCGGCCACCGCCCGAGCCGCTCTTTGGCCGATCTGATCGTTGCCCCTGTGAACCTGACCCATCTGATCTGCCCTTGTGTCGAGACTTGTGACGGCCAACCGCGCCGGATCCACCCTCGCCAGCATGCCCGCCAGGACGCGACGTACGACGTTTTTTAGGTGCGTGCTCGGCCGCGGGGAACCACGGTTCCCCTGTGGGTTCTTGAGCTCCCGTAATACGCGCCAATTCAGGGTTTGCAACGTCCATATGCGTGAAAGTAGCTTCCACCAACGCCTTTTTGATCAAGCCTTTCATCTCACGTTGCTGATTGAGTCGCGCCAATGTCACAACGGTGCCTGACTCTCCCGCTCGGGCCGTACGACCAGCCCGGTGCAAATAGTCCTTTGGGTCAGTCGGAGCGTCAGCGTGAATCACCAAACTGATGTCATCAACGTGGATACCACGTGCCGCGACGTTAGTGGCTACCAATACCGGAGTCTTCCCACTCTTAAACGCATCCAGGGCCTTGGTGCGGGCTCCTTGCGCCTTCCCACCATGCAATGTTCCCGCCGCTACACCTTTGGCTTGAAGCTTCTCAGCCAACCGATCAGCGCCGCGCTGGGTTCGCACAAACATAATTGTGCGCCCTTGGCGTGAACCAATTTTTGCCAGCATTTCGTCTCTGACTTCTTGTTTCACAAAAAAGACGTGATGATCCATCTCGCCGTGAGCAATTCCAGCAGATTCAACCGAGTGCTCAATGGGATCGCGGAGGTACTTTTTGACAAGAGCATCGACATCCTTGTCCAATGTCGCACTAAACAAAAGTCTCTGTCCACCTCGACCGGTTGCATCGAGAATCTCTTTAACCGCAGGCATAAAGCCCATGTCGCTCATGAGATCGGCTTCATCTAAAACTGTTATTTCAATATCAGAAAGATCCAAGGCACCCCGGTGCATTAAGTCAATCAATCGCCCAGGAGTCGCAACAACAATCGGGACACCGTGCTCGAGTGCTTGCAGCTGCTTGCCAAATGGCATGCCACCAGCGATCAGCACCGACGACAAACCCACCTTGCGCGCAAGCGGGGAAATCGTCGCATTAATCTGCATTGCGAGTTCGCGGGTCGGTGAAAGAACAAGCGCTAAAGGCTTGCCCCGTTTGGCTTTCCTGCTATCAAGACGCGAAAGCAGCGCTAGCGCGAACGCCAGGGTTTTGCCCGAGCCGGTCCGCCCTCTACCAAGGACGTCACGCCCGGCAATAGCGTCGGGGAGCGTCGCGATTTGAATGGGAAACGGCTCGGAAAAACCGGAATGCGAAAGTGCCTGCGCCAGAGGACGCACCACACCTAGGTCAGAAAAAGAAGTCATCACTACCTATCGGAGAAGATCAGAAACCTGCACCTGCAGCGTTGAAACGGCTCGGATAGGGCTTGCTAGGAGAAGTCCCGAGTTCGGGACTACTTAACGACCACTCCGGCAAACGCCTTGCGACCGCGGCGCAATACTACCCATTGTCCATATAGGAGTTCACTCACTGGCACCTGGAAATCCTCTTGATCGACCCGGATGTTGTTCACGTAGGCCCCGCCTTCGGCGATAGTGCGACGGGCCGCCTTCTTGCTCGGTGCAAGTCCGCACCGCACCAACAATTCGTCCAGTGTGGGTAATTTTCCGTCTACTACTTCGCTTGTATCCACTTCACCCAACGAAGCCTCGGTCAACGCGGCACTGAGCGTGGACTCTGGCAGATCAGCGAGATCGCCCCCACCGAAGAGAGCCTTCCCCGCGTCCTCGGCGCCAGCTCGTTCAGCCGCACCGTGCACAAGCTCGGTCAACTCACTGGCTAACGCCCTTTGGCCGGCTCGCTCCTGAGGTCGCTCAATGCTTGCCTGCAAGAGCTCACTGATTTCCGACTCCGATTTGAAGCTAAATGTTTTGAGCAGGTTCGAGATATCCCGATCGTCTGCATTGATCCAGTATTGAAAAAATGAATACGGACTCGTTAACCCAGGATCGAGCCAGATGGTCCCACTTTCGGTTTTGCCGAACTTCTTACCATCAGCCCTGGTCAACAGTGGTGTGGTGAGTGCGTGAACGCCTTTGGCTTCTACTCGACGCACAAGGTCAACGCCCGCCGTGATGTTGCCCCACTGGTCTGAACCGCCGGTTTGCAAGACACAGTTGTACCGGCGATACAACTCGAGGTAATCGAATGATTGCAACAATTGGTAGCTGAACTCAGTGAAACTGATTCCATCTTTTGCAAGTCTCGCTGAAACCGCTTCCCGATCTAGCATTCTGTTCACGCTGAAGTGTTTACCGATGTCTCGCAAGAACTCAATCGCATTGAGGTCCTGCGTCCACTCAAGGTTGTTGACCATCCGCGCGGAGTTAGATCCGTCGAATTCATAAAACCGCTCAAGCTGAACCCGGATTCGTTCAACCCACTCACCGACCAGGTCAACGGAATTTAGCGTCCGCTCACCAGACTCTTTTGGGTCACCAATTAAGCCAGTCGCGCCGCCAATCAGTGCTAAGGGTTTATGTCCATGTTGCTGAAAACGTCGCACCGTAAGAACTTGAACCAGATTGCCTAAGTGCAAACTTGGCGCCGTCGGATCGAAACCGCAATAGAGAGTCACAGGATTAGCGCACACCTTGGATAGTTCTTCAAGGTCCGTGCTTTGAGCAATAAGTCCGCGCCACTGAAGTTCGGGAATTATTTGCTGACTGCTCACTACTGAATTCACTCCCCTATCTTGTCGTATAGATGGTTCATACCTGTCAGCGCAACACGCCGGAGTTACTGGTGAGAACATGGCCCTGTGAGTCACTCAGCCCAAAAGATGCGAAAAGCAGCAGATCACATTCTTACAGTTGATTCATCCTTTGAGTCCATCATTGAATTGAGTCCTCTGTGCAACATTGGACGCAAGAAGTACCAGGACGTAGGCCATTTCCAAGCGCTCGTCAACTCGGTAATCGCCCAACAGCTCTCCGTGAAAGCTGCCGACACCATCACTGCTCGCGTCACCCTCGCACTGCACGACGATGTCAGCCCAACATCAATGCTCCATGTGGCCGAATTGGATTTGAGATCCGCGGGGTTGTCCAGGGCTAAGACGCGGACAATTAAGGAATTGGCAGATGCTTGGCACGCCAATGAATATGATTTTGCTGATCCGAAACTTAGTGATCACGAGATCGTTACCGAACTGACGAAACTCTGGGGTATCGGCCGTTGGACGGCCGAAATGTTTCTCATGTTTACCCTGCATCGGTTAGATATTTGGCCGACGGGCGACTTGGCAATGCGTCGTGGTTGGGAACAGATTCACGGACTCACCGAATACGTCGATCCGAAACTTTTAGATGATCAGGGTGAAATTTTTCGTCCTTATCGCAGTGTTGCCGCTTGGTACTGCTGGCGCATGATTGACGGAGATAGTGCCACTTGGTAGAGGCGCCGCATCTAACCGATCCAACGTACACGCTCAGCGCCAATTAACTCGGAAAGTACCTGCAATTGCTCGCGTACTCGAACCGGAGCAGTTCCACCAAAAGCGTCACGCGAATTCAGCGCCCCCTCAATGTTGAGAACATCGCGCACCTCCGAATTCAAGTGAGAACTGATCCGGGAGAGTTCTTCATCTGTTAAGTCCCATAATTCGCAGTCGCGTTCTTCCGCCACCTGCACACAAGCTCCCGCAATTTCATGCGCATTACGAAATGGAACACCTTCACGCACTAGCCATTCGGCAATATCCGTTGCGAGTGCGAAACCGGCTGGTGCGCTCTCAGTCATAAGTTCGGTATTGAATTTCAGAGTCTTAATCATCCCGGTCATAGCGGGAAGCAAAA
>DEZY01000142.1:0-520 GCA_002365735.1 Actinobacteria bacterium UBA3120 | reverse complement strand
GGTCATAGCGGGAAGCAAAACGAGTAACTGCTCAACTGTGTCGAAGACTGGTTCTTTGTCTTCTTGTAAATCCCGATTGTAACCGAATGGTAGCCCTTTAAGGGTCGCCAGCAGGCCGGTCAAATTTCCAATTAAGCGCCCGGATTTTCCACGTGCCAGTTCCGCTATATCCGGATTCTTTTTCTGGGGCATAATGGAAGAACCAGTGGACCAGGCATCATCTAATTGCACCCAAGCGAATTCACGAGACGCCATCAGAATCACTTCCTCTCCAATGCGGGATAAGTGAACGCCAAGCATCGCTCCAACGAACAGGAATTCAGCAACCCAGTCTCTATCGCTCACGGCATCAATTGAATTACCCAACGCACTATCGAATCCAAGTGCGCTAGCTACGAGCTCTGGGTCGAGCCCCAGGCTAGAGCCGGCTAGCGCCCCCGCTCCTAATGGTGACCGCGCCGCACGTAAATCCCAGTCGGCTAGACGCTCGAGGTCTCTACCCAATGCATGTACATGTTTA
>DEZY01000177.1:3719-4370 GCA_002365735.1 Actinobacteria bacterium UBA3120 | reverse complement strand
CATCAGCCTTGGCAAAAACACTCCCCAAATAGTCTTAGCGACCCTCTCGGTGATTGTGGTTGTCGCAGCCGGATTCATGGCACCGAATCTGAGCCTGACCGCCGGATGGGTCCTGGGAGTGGTCACTGCTGTTGCGTTCGTGGCGAGCCTTGTATTCGTGTACGCGTTCACATACGCGTCGCCCACGACCTCGCCCGCACCCACGCCCGCCAAAACCCTGATCACAATCACGACTTTGGCTTTGTTCCTGGCCAGCGCCCAACTCGTACAAAACTCCCGCGGTGATTTGGGGCTCTACTACCTCAGTCCCTACCACTGGGCGTACTCCAGTAACCCGATTTCGGACAAGATTCACACTGCGGTCAATTCCCAGGAGTGGGTGCTAGATAACACCCGTGCAAGCGACCAAATCATGCTCTGGGTGGATGGCCCTTGGGTCCAGGGTGACCGAGAGTTATATGTTGCTGCCGGAATGCAATTATGGGGAGAGAATCGAATCACTTTGGAACCGACACTCACGCAACCAGATCTTGTGCGGCTCAATTCATTTAAGCCCACCACTTTGGCCCTCTACGGCAAGAGCATGGACGCGGTAGCCAACTTCTGGGAAAGCATTCCGCAGATCAATCAAGCGACCACGCCAATCTGCTA
>DEZY01000177.1:0-3496 GCA_002365735.1 Actinobacteria bacterium UBA3120 | reverse complement strand
CACACCTGCCTCACCACCTTGACCTGGGCGGGTGGGAAAAGCTCGTGATCACGAAAAGAACTCTGATTGAAATAGTCTGGACCGCAGTCTTAGCCACCGCGATCAGTCTGCTTGCCCTTTTGCCGGCACTGCAAAAACTCGGCAGCGCGTGGGGGAGCGGTGACATGCTCAGTACCTATGTCAATACCGAGAACTGGGGGCTGTTTGGTTTCACCACCGGTAATCACTTCGGTTACCCGCTGGGCATGAATCTGAATCTTTTTCCCAGCATTGACATCACCCAAAATAGTTTTGCGGCACTCGTTGGTTGGATTACCGGCAACCCATTTATGGGGATAAACCTGCTGCTCTTCCTGAGCTTCCCCCTCGTTGCGGTCCTTGCCTACTGTTCAATTCGACTCACCGGCCTTCGTGGTCCACTTGCCGTTGCACTCGCCGTTGCCTTCACCATGATCCCATTCCATTTCGTTCGGGGACTGGGTCACACCTCACTTGCCACCATGTACGGAGCGGTCACTGCGGTGATTCTCGCCCAGCTGATCGGTAGTGGCCGGATCAGGCACATGCTGTTCCCACCCAAGGACACCCCGACAAAAATCAGAATCTCACATTACGCGATCCTGGCCGCCCTGGTAATCACAACCGCTTGGTCCGGGGTGTATTACGCCGCCTTCGGCTTGTTGCTCATGGCAGCCGCCTGGCTCTGGCAACTCGCCACCACCCGCACAAACACCCTGATCAACTTAATCCCGATTGTCGCGGTCGCAGTGGTCGCAATCGCTGGGTTTATACCCAGCCTGCTCGCCCTACAGGCAGATCCACCGTACGCATCACTGGGCGAACGGCTCCCCTACGAGTCGGTTATCTTCGCGGGTATTTTAGCAATTGCTGTTTTGGCAGCCCCGATTTCGCGGTTGGGCGGACCATTTGTCACCTACAACACTGAAGTTAACCAAGCATTTGGTGCCGCGCCCCAATACGAAAATGCAACCCTGTCAAACTTTGGCACCTGGATCACCATGGCCGCGATTGTTTTCATCGCATTCGCTCTTCTCACCAGATTCCGGGAACGCCTTGGCTTGTTGAGCATGCTGCTCATTACAACTCTCCTGTTTTTCATTCCGTGGGGTGCGAACTATTTGTTCGCTGCGCTGGTGACCCCACAGATTCGGGCCTGGAATCGCCTCCTACCCGTTTTGCTACTGCTGATTATTTTGATGGCCGCAACAATCTTTGCCAACCTGAAAGCGCGCAACGTAAAAATCACGAAAACCTATCCCGTCCTCGCAATTGCAATCGTGATTCTTGGCATCACCGCGGTGGAGTCGGCCTGGCCATTTATTACTCCGTACCGCCAAGGCGCTCAAGACGGCACCCAGATCACCCAAGTTTCCCGCGACTACACCGCCGCGATCGACCAACAACTCCCACAGGACTGTGGCGTATTGCAACTCCCGCACCAGGTCTACCCCGAAAATGGACCTACCCGTGATTTCAATGACTACGAGCATTTCTGGAACTCGATCATTGATTCCAATAAGAGTTGGAGTTACGGCGCGGTCAAAAACACAAATGCCGGCGCTTGGCTTAGCGCGCTCCCCGAAGTGCCAAATAGCGAGGAAGTCGACCTCCTCGCCCAGGCCGGGTTTTGTGGAATCCACCTGGACACCCGGGCGTTCGCCACACCTGCGGCGCAGCGGATCCTCACTAACCTCACCGACCGCTACGGCCCACCCACGGTTACGGCAGCAACGAACCAGGATTCGGTACCGGACTGGTTTTTCTTCACAACCGACCCGCAAGCCCGCACCCAAGACCCGGCCACCTGGTCACCCGAACTGGTCGACTACTTCTTTGCCCCGGCAATCACCACCGAGCGGGTGGACCTTGCCAACGTGAGCGTTGCACCTCGCGGCTCAAAGGGCGATCTGATCTGGTGGTGGACAATCACCCCGGAGGCAGTCTTCACCCTCCACCCACTCGATCCACGAATCCCGTTGACCGAAATATCCGGTGGGGTCCGGATTCCTAGCTGCCAAGATCAAATCGAAGCCCAAGTCACGTTGACCCTGGGAAGCGGTGAAACATTGATCACGACGGCGAACCCGGAAACCACCACCGAGTTCAGCATCACTGTTAAAGAACCCACCATGGCCCAGAACACCCTCGTCGTGTCAACCGATCTTGTGGGTTGCCAGCCCGCGGACTTCGGCTACGAGCAATACGTGCAAGTCATTAACCTGAACGCGCAATAGACTCACCACGTGGACGACACCACTGGCACCCCAACTGACAGCGGCACCCAACTCTGGCAAAAAGCTAAAGAGTTGATCCCTGGTGGATCGATGCTGCTCTCCAAGCGGGCCGAAATGTATCTACCCCAAGGTTGGCCCGCCTATTTCGACCGCACCCAAGGCTGCTCAATCTGGGACTTGGATGGTCGAGAATTCACAGACGTGAGTTTGATGGGTGTGGGCACCAACATTCTTGGTTACAGCCACCCTGAAGTTGACCAAGCTGTCCTGGAGACTGTCCGCAAAGGAAACCTGTCAACCCTGAACGCACCCGAAGAGGTGTACCTCGCCGAGAAGCTCATTGAACTTCACCCGTGGGCGGACATGGTGCGGTACGCCCGAAGTGGCGGCGAAGTCTGCGCGATCGCCGTGCGCATTGCCCGGGCCGCGACCGGTAAGGACAAAGTTGCGTTTTGCGGTTACCACGGTTGGCACGACTGGTATCTCGCCGCGAACCTCGGTGAAACCGACTCCCTGGATGGTCACCTGCTCCCAGGCCTTGACCCCAACGGGGTTCCCCGGGCACTCGCTGGTACTTCGATTCCATTCCAGTTCAATGACCTTGAACAAATCACCGCGATCATGGAGGCCGATGATCAAATCGGCACGATCTATATGGAAGTCCAACGCAGCGATCCCCCCGCTCCCGGTTTCCTCGAAGGTGTACGCGCGCTTGCCACACAACACAATGCAGTTCTAATTTTCGATGAATGCACAAGTGGTTTCCGGCGAACCCTCGGCGGCATGCACCTTCATTACAATGTTGAACCCGACCTCGCGACCTTCGGCAAAACCCTGGGAAATGGCTACGCAATCACGGCGGTCATTGGTCGCGAAAGCATCATGCAAGCAGCCCAGAAAACCTTTATTTCCAGTACTTTTTGGACCGAGCGGATCGGCCCAACCGCGGCACTTGCGACACTCAAAGTCATGGAGGAAACCGATGCTCCGCAACGCGTGCACGAGATCGGAATCGAAGTTCAGCAACGTTGGCTCGAGCTCGGCGCAACACATAACCTCGTGGTCACACCAGGCGGCCTGCCGGCGCTCGCCAACTTTTCGATTGCGAATTACGACCCACTTGCCGTCAAGACCTACATCACCCAGGCAATGCTTGAACTGGGTTACCTTGCCAGCAACGCAATGTATACGTCGATCGCACACACTCCAGAAATATTGAATCAATATTTTGATGCACTAGA
>DEZY01000165.1:6669-8861 GCA_002365735.1 Actinobacteria bacterium UBA3120 | reverse complement strand
CAGCGTTGTGTGCATTCACCGCTGTGATGGGTTTGTGGAAATAGGTGGGTGCTGAGGGAAGCTTGGTCATGAACTCCGCGGTGCGTGATGAATAGTTCAGATGCACCGCAATTACCTTTGTCGGCTCACAGGGTGGTAAGTGAATAGCTTCCGAAATTGCCAAGCGGCGGCCATCACCAGCCACTAGCTCATCTCCATCACGGATAACATCGGTCGCGTATCCGTCAAGAAGGACTCTTCGAGTTTCGGTCATTGCGATACCTCCGTCAGGTGCCATCCGCTTTCCGGTCGATCAAACCACACGTGCACTTGACCGGTTCCAATTGAGTTTTCATATTTACCAAAGAGTCGTCCCGGTGCGATTACCTTTTCCTCCCCCAGTGCGCCAATCATCATGAGGTAGTGCGAAAAGCGGGCTTCTGGCTTAACCTTCAGGAACTCGGGCATTGTGTCCAACACCTGTTTGTGGTCACCTTGTTCAAACCAGGCAATGCGCTCACGATCAGCCGCGTACGCCTCGGAGGTGAAAATATGTTTTGGGTCGGCCGACTCGTGATTGCGAAGTTCTCGCAGTGGCCAAAACGTATGCGAGAGAGCTCCTGAGGCGATCAACAAAACCTTGCGGTCCGATTTCGCAATAGCCTGGCCGATGGCACGACCGGCGCGAAGGAAATCCTCAGTATCCCCCGTTTGACACACACTGACCGAGATCCATTTTTTATCAGGAAGGCCTTCGCCGAGAAATTTCCACAGGTTGATGGTCGCATAAAAAATCGGGAGATATTGATCTTCGATAGCGGTAATCCACGTACCTTGAGCCTCACCCTCCGCTGCGATTGCTCGGGCAAGCTGCGGATCCCCTTCAAAGTCATAGGGAATTCGACACATCCCACGTGGCAGTTCTTCAGAGGTGAAGAGGCCCGCTCGTCGATCCTGAGCTGTGACGACGAACTCAACCGTGGTCGCCCAGTGGGAATCAAGGACGATTACCGTGTCGTAGTCCAACTGCTCGAAAACTTCTTGGCGCAAAAGGTTAAGGCCGGGCACTAATGAAAAATCTTCACCTTCATTGAGTTCTCGGCGAATTTTCTCTGGCAACATAATGGTCGGAACGTGTGCCAGAAGTCCAGCACCAACAATTTCACCCATGTTTATTCCTTTCACTTTCACTGTTGGTTTCGCTGGTCCACCCGTTTGGTGCATAGACCGTGTTCTTCACATCTGCATAAAAATCAAACGACCAAGTGCCACCCTCACGCCCTACACCCGATTTTTTTGAACCACCGAATGGCGCTGCAAGATCCCGCACAAAGAAGCAGTTAACCCAAATTGTGCCAGCAACCAGATGTTGCGTGAATTCCCTAGCTCGCTCTTTGTCACCGGTCACAACAACTGCAGCAAGACCAAACTCTGTGCCATTGGCTAATTCAAGGGCCTCTGCGTCAGATGAAAAACTTTGCAAAGTTAGAACAGGGCCAAAAATTTCATCAGTCAATATCTCACTGCCGGGTAATGCCTCACTCACCAATGTGGGCGTGAAATAGAGTCCGCCAAGCTCTGTATTGGGAGTGCCACCGAGTAAAATCTTTGCTCCCGATTCACGTGCTCGCTCCACATAACCCTTAATCTTGTCGAATTGTCGCGAGTGAATTTGTGGCCCAATTTGAGTTGACTCTTCCCGAGGATCACCCTGGACAATCAACTTCGCGCGTTCTCGAAATTTGTCAATAAATGTTGCGGCGATATCTTCGTGGACCAAGAGGCGCGTGCCTGCCAAGCAGACTTGCCCGGCGTTATCAAATTGTTCAACGGCAAGTGTCACAGCGAGATCGAGGTCAGCGTCGTCGAAAATAATAGTGGGGCTCTTACCACCGAGTTCGAAGGAACAGGGAGTGAGATTATCCGCCGCAGCTTTGGCCACCAACTTCGCAGTCGGCACTGAGCCGGTGAACGAAATTCGTGAAATTCCGGGGTGCCCAACTAGTGCATGCCCCGCTTCTGCTCCGAATCCATGGACAACGTTGAATACCCCGTCCGGCAGACCTGCAGCTTGGGTCAACTCTGCAAAATAGTTCGCTGTGAGGGGGCTCCATTCTGCGGGTTTCAACACCACAGTGTCACCAGCGGCAAGTGCAGGAGCAATTTTCCAGGTCGCCAACATCAGTGGCGCATTCCACGGAGTAATGAGTGCG
>DEZY01000165.1:5884-6472 GCA_002365735.1 Actinobacteria bacterium UBA3120 | reverse complement strand
GTAATGAGTGCGGCAACACCCGATGGATCCCACGAGACCGCGTTGATATGACCCCGCGTTTCAATGATGGGGTGGTGAAGTTCATTGATTGCCCAATCGGCGAAGAACCGAAGATTGTGGGCGACTCGGGGCATAACCCCTCTTCTGTGTGAACGTAGGAGTGCTCCGTTATCTCGGGTTTCGAGCTGAGCGAGCTCCTCGTTGTTCTCCTCCACGAGATCGGCAATTCTATGCAAAATGGCGCCACGTTCTTGCGCGCTTGTGCTCGACCAGAGGAGAAATGCGTTACGTGCAGCGGTGACGGCTTGGTCCACCTCAGAAGCACCACCGCGACTGACATTCGCCAAATGTGCACCGTCAATCGGAGAGTGATCCTCGAAGGTCTCAGGAGAGTCGACCCACATGCCATTGATCCAATGTCGGGTCTCTACGAGGACCCCGGATATTTCAATATGGCTCACGACGACATCCTTAACTTCAGTAATCAAATCGTTTGGATCCTAACGGTATTGTGGCAGCACCGCTAGCCCTACGTCAGATATGGTTTCCCAATGATTCAAGACCGAAGGCCACGAGTGGCAATTGTTG
>DEZY01000165.1:5038-5713 GCA_002365735.1 Actinobacteria bacterium UBA3120 | reverse complement strand
CTCGTGTGGGCGGCCGGCGGCGAGCCGATTCAGTACCTGCCGACAGGTACAAGGGATTGGCAGGTGGAATTGAGTGAAATTGATGCCGTCATCCTGCCAGGCGGCGGCGATCTAGACCCTGCCCTTTACGGGGGCACGCTTGGTCCGGAAATCTACGATGTGAACAACCTTCAGGACGCCGAAGATTTGGAACTCGCCCGGAGAGCATTAGAGGCGGAGCTTCCGGTACTTGGTATTTGCCGTGGAATGCATGTCCTCAACGTGTTGCGAGGCGGCACCCTCACCGAGCACATGGATGAACCGCATCGACATGTTCTCCAATCAATTCAGGTACCCGTTGAAGCTGGATTGGGTCTGAGCGGGGTGGTGGAGATCTCCTGCTATCACCACCAATCGATCAAGGAACCGGGATCAGGGGTTGAAATAACCGCAGTGGCCGGTGACGGAACCTTCGAGGCTGTCTCACTTCGCTCAGGTGGATGGTGCAAAGGCGTCCAGTGGCACCCCGAGGATACGTGGCGAACGGATCCAAGACAGTTGCTGTTGATGCAAACTTTCATTCATCAATCGAGCGGTTGAGACAACACTCAGATTCATCGATCCTTGGGTTCCGGGGTTACAGCCAAGCAGATGCTGCGTAACATGTCAGCTGCCTCACCGCGCTGCTTCTTGGGG
>DEZY01000165.1:3013-4952 GCA_002365735.1 Actinobacteria bacterium UBA3120 | reverse complement strand
CTTGGGGATCTGCGAAACGACGTTTTTTTCTTCCGCATTAAATTTCGGAAACAATTTTTTCATTAAACGTCGACCCCTAGGTGTCAGCCGCACCATGACAAGTCGACCGTCAGTGGTTGATTTCTCTCTCGTGAGGAGATCGCGACCCTCGAGAGTGGTCATAACCCCAGAAAGGGTTGCCTTGCTAAATCCCCCCTCGGCCGCAATGGTACGGGTCTCAATGGGCTCCCAGATCCAAACAACCCATAGGACAACAAAGGCGGTCCATGTCAAGTCGTGGGGTGCTAAAACCGTTCGTTCCATATGATTACGCACTGCATTTGCCGCACGGAAAAGATTGGATGCAACGGCCATAGCTTCGAAGTCGAGAACGAGTCCATCAAGTTTTTGCGCGACGGCCGACTCGGTCTCCGTAAGCGTGAATTCCCCAGCCACAATTAATCCTTGCTTTCTCGGTACTCAATCGCGAGTTGCCCACGTCCGGTTGGCGCAGATCCAGCCCCATTATCCCCTATTTTGACATTCTGCTTGACCATAGCCGAATCCAAGAGGCAGTATTGTGAGATAGTTTGTACCCAAACGATTTTATTGCCAGTTAAGGGGATTTAATGCGAGCATCTGAGGACGTACATCTTTCGGATTTGGATCTGTTTGAGGCAGGGCCACCCTGGGCATCATTTGACGCCCTCCGTGAACAAGATCCGATTCATTGGGATGAGGAGTTCGACGGAGGTAAAGGTTTCTGGTCGGTAACCCGCTACACAGACATCGTGAATGTCCTTCGAGACACTGAAACGTTTTCGTCTGAAACTGGGACCGCGAATCTTGAGGAACTTGATCAAGAACAAATGGCGATTCGTCGGTCAATGTTGGAGACAGATGGAAAGCGTCATAGAACCCTGCGGAAACTCATGCAGCCAGAGTTCACGCCAAAGGCAGTCGCAGGTTATGAGACTTTTCTGCGAGGCCTAACGGCGACGACTCTTGACGCAGCCTTTGCCAAGGGATCCTTTGACTTTGTTGCAGATGTCAGTGCAGATTTTCCGATTCGAGTTCTGGCTCGCATGCTTGACGTCCCTGATGAGGACACCCCGAAGCTCATCGAATGGGGAAATCGGATGGTAGGTAACACCGACCCAGAGCACGCCGATGTTCTTGCAAGTAGTCCAGAAAGTGAGCAATTTCGCAACCTGCCTTTCAGATCCCCCGCTGCTCAGGAAGTGTTTGATTACGGCTTTGCCCTTGCACACGAACGGCGAGGAAAGGATGGCAAAGATCTGGTCTCCACACTGGTGAACTCCACCCCCATTGATGGTATTCCCATTGATGACCGGGATTTCCGCAACTATTTTCTTCTCCTCGTGGTGGCCGGTAATGAGACCACTCGCCATACCATTAGTCACACAATGAATGCGCTCATGGACAACCCTGAACAATTGCGCAGGCTTCAGGAGAATCCGGAATTAATCCCGTGGGCGGTTGAGGAGTTTCTCAGGTATGCGAGTCCTGTTTATCACTTTAGACGAACTGCGACCAGGGATGTTGAACTCCACGACAAAAAAATAGCACCGGGTGACAAGGTCGTGACTTGGTTCGCTTCAGGCAACCGCGATTCAAGGGTGTTTGATAACCCATACGAGTTTAATGTTTCACGTAACCCAAATGAACACATGACTTTTGGCCGAGGTGGCCCACACATGTGTTTAGGTAACGCACTTGCTCGATTAGAAATCAAAGTGATGTTTGAGGATCTTGTTCACCGGATTGATTCGATGGAGCACACAGGACCAGTACGGCGTTTGCGTTCCAATTTCGTCAATGGGATCAAGGAATTTCCAGTGAAAGTTAAGTTGCGCTAGCGAAGTTATCAATGAAGTAGTCGACAAGATCAAATGCTCGCTGCGTGGAAATTGCATCGAGTGCGGTTGTGTGTTCAATC
>DEZY01000165.1:0-2886 GCA_002365735.1 Actinobacteria bacterium UBA3120 | reverse complement strand
GAATTTCAGGATCTTGACCATCCTCTTCAACTTGCGCCCTCCCACCCAATTCAAGCCAGGTAATGAGTGTTGTTCCGACAACCTCAGGATGAAATTGGAGGGCAAGGTTTTTACGGAGCGCAAACGCTTGGGGTGCACAGGAGTTCCGTGCCAATTCCTGTGCCCCTGCAGGAGTCTTCCAGTTGTCGTAATGAAATTGAAACCATTGACCCGTAAGTTCTGGAATCTCAGACCAGACGGTTGACCAACCTATTTCGGGGCGGGAAGATCGGGAAACAGTGCCCCCATGCGCGCGCGCAAGCAGTTGACCTCCGAAGCAAATCCCGAGGACGGGAATTCCTGCGGTATCTGCATCCTGCAGCCACTGCATTTCGGGGAGAAGCCATTGTCCGATTGAATCGTCATCCCATGCGCCCCATGGAGCTCCCATTGTGACGATGACATCAAAATCTTGTGGCTGTGGATAAGTGAATTCGACATTTGGGGAATCAAAGGACTCGGGCGGTACCACAATCTGTTCAACTACTTCATAGCCGCGTTGTCTAAATCGCTCCCCGACTGGCCCTGGAGGGCTTGCGTGGTCATGCTCAATAAAAAGTGCGCGCATTTGACTCCCTAGATCGGAAACTTTGAAGTATGGTGATCCCGTAGATCGTTGGTGCCCTAACGATCTCACATGATCACCAAAAGATACTGCAATTGCACACAGCCGCAACGCCAAGGAGCTTTCATGGAACACGATCTCTCTGAAATTCGAATTCGCCTGCAAGATCTGGGTATCGATATCTTGCGGCTGGTCTACGCCGACGTATTGGGAATAACTCGCTCGAAGGACCTCATGGTTTCCCAACTCGAGAAGTCTGCTCACAGCGGGCCAGCGTTTTGTCAGGGTGTGTGGGTCACTACGACTCACGGCGATGTTCTCGATGGCCACGGCAGCATTGCTGATGGACTACCGGATTTTGTTACCAAGCTCATACCCGAAACGATTCGCCCTGTTCCGTGGGAGCCGGGGTTGGCCATCGCAGTCGTTGACGCTTTTGAGCCAAGTGGTCAAGCAAGCCCGGTGGCACCTCGTTCGATTCTCAAGGGAGTCTTGGAAGGTTTTCAAGAACTGAATTTAGTACCGATTGTTGGACCCGAACTCGAGTTCTACCTAGCCAAGCGAACCACAGATGGGTGGGAGCGGATAATCAATAAGACCGGCCGGCCGTACACCACCGGTTCCCAGGTCGACCCTGATGGGACCTTCCTTCACATGATGCGCATGGTTGATCAACTCAACATTGGCGCATTCGCCGGGAACCATGAGTTCTCCCCATCGCAATACGAAATAAATTTGTGGCATGACGAGGCCATCTCGGCGGCGGACCGAACATTTTTGTTCAAGTCGGCCATTCAAGACATCGCATCTCAGCGAGGCGCCCTTGCAACCTTTATGGGCAAGCCTTGGAATGACGAAGGGGGTAGTGGGTTCCACCTGCACTTTTCTGTCACAGATCCCTCCGGAAAGAATCAGATGCACAACGGTGGCCCAGATCTCAGTGAAATCGCAAAGCAAATGATTGCTGGAGTCATTGCTCACGCAGATGCGATCTCTGCATTGAGCAATCCAACGGTCAATGCATTTAAGCGACTAGGACCTGACACCTTGGCGCCCTACCGGGCTAACTGGGGCTGGGATAACCGCAGCACCATGATTCGCATCCCACCAGAGCGCGGTAGTGGAACGCGGATCGAATTGCGAATCGGAGACGGTGCAGCAAATCCGTACGTGGTCATTGCGGCTGTCTTGGCGGCTGCGCTGGATGGCATCAAGAACAAAATGGTCCCGCCTGCACCCGTGGATGGTTGGTCCTATGAAGACGAATCAGCAGGGATTCTTCCCATGACCCTTGGCGCAGCGCTTGACGCGTTGGAAGCAGATTCAACACTTCGTAGCTACTTGGGCGCGACTTTCATTGAGACATTCATGACCCTTAAGCGAGACGAAGTAGAGCGCTACCTCGCTTCGGTCAAGAGCCAAGACACGCGTGATGTCACGGACTGGGAACTTGAGGAATACATCGAGGACTACTAGCCATCAGTTCTCGCGATCGATCCAGGCGTGTAAAGATCAAAACTAAACAGCGCTTGAGCGATCCTCGACCAGTCTGCCGCCGTTAAACGTTACCCCCACCTCGCGATAGTAGCCGCTGATGACTTCGTCGACAGGAAGCAGCGTGGCCGGTTCATCCCACGGCGAATCGTGCAGGTCAAGGGTGGCCTTCGCCTTCCACGGTTGTCCTAGGTCTGCATCAATGCCTCCCATTGTGACCAACTGCCACAGTGATTGAGATTGTTCATTGGGATCCAGTGAAGGCATAACTCTGTGGTGCAGCATGGGGTGAGCATTCACGAACCCGTTGGTGTCACTTGGTTCGGTGAGGGTCCACCGCCCAGTGGCAAGTCGATGGTCGTATGCGGCAAGACTTGCTCCCAATGTGGCACCCGCTTCTACCCGTGGTGCAGCTTTCCCGTGGTTCATGACCCGTGTCATGTGAATGCTGCCTAACTTCTTGGGATAGCCCTGAAAAATTCCTCGGCCAATTGCGAAATCGGTGGTCACCCAAATAAGTGCACACCGGCTATAAGTTATGCCTTTAAATGCGCACCGAATTACGGCAAAGGCCTCAAGATACTGGCTGCGGGCAGGGTCTAAGAGCTCAGTTCCACCCGTGCTGCATGACTGCCAATCTGCCCAAATAAAGGCCACGGCGCCGGGGTCTTCGGGTGCGAGGTCCAACTCAGGTGGCAGGAGGGCGCGCACGTTTGCCGGGTCCGTTCGATACTCCACGGTCAGCAGAGTCCCCGAGTAGAACCACGGCATGTTCGGTACGAGTGCGG
>DEZY01000007.1:14413-16142 GCA_002365735.1 Actinobacteria bacterium UBA3120 | reverse complement strand
GTGACTGTTGCAGGGGGCACAGCTCCAGTTGCCAAATTAGCAATCTTTCCCCCCGGTGCCGCTGCCGTGCAATACAGCAATGTCGGACCGCAGGGCGCGAGCCCCGCGAACGTGATTGGGATGTGGACACCCAGTGGGTATGTCAATGCATCAAGCCGGGTTGAGCCAAATGACTTTGCGGTGCTTTTGCTTGACCAAGACCTTGGTCCCAGTATGTATTCCCGGCTGGCAACCTCAGCGGAAATGTCACGCTGGGCAGCCACCCTGTATCCCGGAACAATCATGGGTTACGGGCTGAAAAGCCCCACTGAACGCGATGTTCTTCCCATTGCGGCCGATGTTCCGATTGACACATATGAGCCAAAGTCGGTTTTGGGGCCTGTTTTCTCCGTGGGCCAGAACGCGTCCGTGGGTGTCTGCAGTGGGGACAGCGGCGGCCCAACTTATGCGGTAAACGCCGTTGGTGAGAATTTGGTCCTCGGCGTGAACTCCGGCTCAGCCGGTGGCTGCGTTGCCGGCTTTACCGGTGCCTACTTGATGGTTGGTTTTAGTGCAATCGACTATCTCGACCTGGTGAACCAAGCTCTAGTGGGCGCAGGTTATCCCAGCATCCCCTCGGCGCCGACAAATATTGCTTTATCAGCGGTCAATAATTCGGTTGTGGTGAACTGGCAGCCGCCGACAACTTCGCCTGACACTGTGGTCAACTACGAAGTGGTCGATCCCACCGGAGTTGTAGTCTGCACGGCTACGGCACTTACCTGCACGGTCACCGACCTACCCGACGGTGAACACAGTTTTACCGTCCGCGCCCGCAACGGACAAGGTGAAGGAAATGCGCTGCCGGCGAGCGTCAGTGCCGTTACAACTGCGCCGTCCCAAATGGCTCCACCTACCCTGACCAAGAAAAAGATCAAGTTCCGCACTTTGGCCGGCACTACCTCGGCCGTGGTGGGTCAATACCGGGTTGTTGATGTCAAAGGCAAGCGGATCTGCACGATTAAAAAGTTCAATCCCAATGCCAAGTCCCTGTCTTGTCCCCTGCCCAGCAAGGCCGGAACTTATCGATTCCGGGTAATTGGTGTGACACAAATGGGACAAACTCCACACTCCGGTTTGAGCCCGAAAGTGCGGATTTCGTGAAGGGCACTTACCCCCGGTAACATTTACATAACGGTCATGTCGTATTATTGTCTTACCGGAGACCCCGGGAGGAGCAATACGAAAAAGGACGTGATCCAGATGCAGAGATTCAAACGAGTTCTCAGCCAGGTTTTCCATTCAGACCCAGCTCGCTCATTCCAGCAAGAGTGGAGTTTCCAGCGGTCACAGGCCATGAGCCCATCACACCGTGACGAAATCGACGCAATTTTTCGCCGCCACCAAAGCTGACTTAGCTCACACCAAGGTCATAAAAAAACTCGCAAAGACCCCCTTTGCGAGTTTTTTCATGCCGCACATTTTTTAGATCCAGACCCTCCGCGGTTCATGGTTGCCGGTGAAACCCCGATCCGAGCATTAGTTCAGGTGCTAATCCGATATGCCGCCGGAGCATCAGCTGGCACATAAGGATTCTTCGGAGCAACCGGTGTCACCTTTTCGTATTGCGAACCCAGTGCGGGGCGCGGATCCTTTTCGCCCTGATTAGGCCACAGCGCCATGGCACGCTCGGCTTGAGCGGTAATGGTCAATGACGGATTTACACCCAGGTTTGCCGTGATGGCCGAAC
>DEZY01000007.1:827-14269 GCA_002365735.1 Actinobacteria bacterium UBA3120 | reverse complement strand
TTTACACCCAAGTTTGCCGTGATGGCCGAACCGTCCACCACATGAAGACCCACATGCCCGAACACCCGGTGATACCCGTCAATGACTCCACTTGCACTGTCACTGCCAATAACGCAACCTCCCACAAAGTGCGCGGTCAGTGCGGCATCGAAACTTTCAAAAATACTTCCCCCAGGTCGACCGTCGATGATCTGCGCAGCGCGTTCAACCACGTCTTGGGCAACCGGGATGTAGGTCGGAGCAGGGGTGGATTCCGAGGCCACGGTGCCCAGTGACCAACGACCAAAACGGTTCCGCTTACCTTTGAGTGTTAACGAGTTGTCCACAGTTTGCATGACCAAGGAGATTACACTTCGCTCACTCCAGGATTTAACGTTAAGCGCCAAGGCAACGTCTTTAGGATTTTTAAGCATCTCCTTGATCCAGATCGCCCAACGCTTCTTACCCGGTTGCGGTGTAGTCATGATCGTTTGCAACAAGCCCATTGAGTTGGAACCTTTTCCGTAGCGGACCGGTTCAACGTGGGTCTGCGGATCCGGGAAAAAACTCGAGGTGATGGCAACACCTTCGGTGAAGTCGGTGGTAAATGTGTTAGACACGGCTCCCAAGATTGACTCGGAGTTGGTTCGCGAGAGTGTGCCCAATTTCGATGAAAGGTGGGGAAGCACTGCGTCATCTTTCATGCGATGCAAGAGTTTCTGGGTGTTGTAGGTGCCGGCAGCAAAGACGACTTCGCTTGCAGTGAAACTGCTCTCGCTTTTCGTTCCAGTTTTACGCACCGAAATCCGGTAACCACCCTGCGGCATCGGTTCAACTTTGTACACGGTCGACATCGGCATAACCGTGGCGCCAGCTGCCTCAGCCAAGCCAAGGTAGTTCTTGGGCAACGTATTTTTCGCGTTGTAGCGACAGCCGGTCATGCATTCACCGCATTCAATGCAACCCGCGCGTGCGGGACCGACTCCACCGAAATAAGGATCCGGGGACTTCTTTCCCCGACCTTCACCAAAAAAAACTCCCACAGGGGTGAGCCGAAAAGTCGCGCCAACCCCCATGTCTTCGGCGATTTCTTTCATGACCAGGTCTGATGGGGTCGTGGTGGGGTTTTGGGTCACTCCCAACATGCGTTGGGCTTGGTCGTAAAAAGGTGCCAGCTCTTCTTTCCAGTCAGTGATCTCACCCCACTGCGGATCTTGGAAAAAGGAGTCGCCGGGAACATAAAGTGTGTTTGCGTACACCAAACTGCCACCGCCAACACCTGCGCCAGCAAGAATGGTGACTCCTTTGAGCACATGGATTCTTTGGATCCCAAAGAATCCCAGCTCTGGAGCCCATAGAAAATTCTTGAGATCCCACGAGTTCTTTGCGTAATTCTCTTCGGTGAAACGCCGACCTGCCTCGCACACTGCGACCGAATATCCCTTTTCGCTCAACCGCAAGGCCGATACCGAGCCACCAAAACCCGAGCCAATAATTGCCACATCAAAGTCGGGACTTTGCTGCTTTATCGGCACGGTAAAATCTTAGAACAGAAACCGGGCCAATACGCTCCGTTCGCCGAAAATCAGATGGAGTGCTAACCTATATTTACCTTGGGGAGCTCGCGGGATCAGCGGGCTGAGAGGGCAGTGGCCACTGCTTACCCACAAAACCTGATCTGGGTAATGCCAGCGCGAGGGAGTGGAAATGTTCCGTTTTATTGCTGTAATCATGTCCGGTGCGATCGCATTGACTGCCTGCTCGAGTTCAACCGACTCAAACTCTGGGGTGCAATCGGCGCCCGACTTGAACACCGTGCGCATGATCACGCACGAATCATTTGTGCTCTCTCCATCTTTTGTTGAGGATCTACTCGAGCAAGGGATCGACCTAGAAATCACGTCAACCGGTGATGCGGGCACGCTTACCGCCAGCGCGATTCTGGCTGCCGGTCAACCCACCGCTGATCTGCTTTTTGGAATCGACAACACACTGGCGCTACGAGCCACCGACGAAAATGTTTTTGAGGCGTACACCTCCCCTGAGCTGGCCAGTGCCTTGCCACAGTTCATCCAAGACACCCAAGGTGGTCTGCTCACACCAATTGATTTTGGTGATGTGTGTATCAATATTGACGACACGTGGTTTGCACAAGAAGGAACGTCGGTGCCGGCGAATCTTGAGCAACTACCCGAAGTCGCCAATCTGCTCGTTGTCCAAGACCCGGCAACTTCATCACCCGGTCTCGCTTTTCTCCTAGCCACGGTCGCGCGTTTTGGTGACGAGTGGCCGTCCTACTGGGAAGCACTGCGGGATGGGGGTGTCGCGGTTGCTGGTTCCTGGACCGACGCCTACTACACCCAGTTCACTCCTTCCGGTGGCGATCGCCCGCTTGTCGTTTCTTATGCAACGAGCCCGGCAGCTGAAATAGTTTTTGCAGAAGATGCGAGCGTCAGCGAGCCATCAACTTCGGTTCTCCCTGATTCCTGCTACCGGCAGGTGGAGTACGCCGGCGTTCTCGCGGGAGCCGAAAACTCCGCTGGGGCTCAAGCCGTAATCGATGCAATGCTCTCTCGCAAAGTCCAAGAGGACATTCCTTTGAACATGTTTGTCTACCCGGTTCGGGCCGATGCCACCTTGCCAGAGGTTTTCTCTGACTTCACGCCCGTGATCGCCAACAGCACCTCCTTGCCGCCTGCTCAAGTAAGTGAGCAGCTCGCTTCACTGCTTGACACTTGGGGAACGGTGATGAACCGCTGAGCGGGACTCTAGCTTCGCATTTACCCCGCAGTCTCAAGCGGCTGTGGGTTATTCCGGCGGTCCTGCTGCTTGTTTTCTTGGTGTACCCGCTCATTCGGCTGACAGCAACCGCATGGACTGCCGACACAGTGAATGCACTATTGGCCTCGACTCTTTGGCAGGTGGTGTTGCTGGCAAGTGTGCAAGCAATGCTGAGCGTGGGACTTTCTTTACTGATTGGTATCCCGATCGCTCGAGTGTTATTTACCTACCAATTCCTTGGGCGCGGGTTCATACTTGCGTTGGTGACCATCCCCTTCGTGCTACCAACAGTGGTTGTTGCGCTCGGGTTTAGATCGCTATTTAGTGACTCGATTCCTAACGGACTTCTCCTTGTCGTGATCGCCCACGCTTACATCAATATCGCAGTTGTCGTTCGGCTGGTCGGGGCCCAATGGTCCACCCTGGATCGGCGCATGGAAGTAACCGCCGCCACGCTGGGCGCAGGCCCCATGCGGATTTTCTCAACGATCACGCTGCCCGCACTTCGAAACTCAATCGTGTTGGCTTCCGCCGTAGTGTTCATTTTCTCGTTTAGTTCCCTTGGCATTGTTGTTGTTCTGGGCGATGGCTCCGGGACGCGAACACTTGAGCAAGTTCTCCTGCGATCAACTTCGGTGCTCCTTGATTTCCCAACCGCGCTTGCCGCGGCAATTTTGCAACTGATTGTCGTGGGTTTGGTGTTTGTGATTTCAGCACGGGTGAGTCGCCATGAACCGAGGACAAAAATAATTCTTGAACGGGCACGCGTTCGTGGCCCCCAGGCCGCATTCGTCGTTACCGCCACTTGCCTGGTAGCCGTTACTCTCGTGCTAGCCCCAATTGCGAGCATCTTTTGGGCATCGATCTCAAGTTCGGGCGGTCTCACCACCGGCTGGTGGTCCGGTTTATCCGATTTTGACAATGCGCGCATTGGGTCACCGCTGGAAGCCCTCGGCCGTTCAGTGGGTCTGGCATTGTTTACCTCAGTAATCGCGGCAATCTTGGGCGGAGCCATTGCCATCGCTGTGATGAGCAGGAAGGCAATCGTGGCAACATTGGCATTAATTCCCCTCGGGGTTTCAGCGGTCACTCTGGGCCTGGGGATCCTGCTTGCGTTCTCACGCGGGTCACTTGACTTACGGGGAACTGGCGCATTGATTCCGATCACCCACGCGCTCATTGCCGTGCCGATTGTGGTCGCGATGGCCACGCCGAGTTTGCGTACGGTTGATCCCCGCAGATATTTCGTTGCACTCAGTTTGGGCGCAGGCCCTTTGCGGGCTTGGTGGACCGCATTTGGCACCGTGTTTAGCGGCGTCATGTTGGCAGCCGGCGGCTTAGCAGCAGCGGTCTCACTCGGCGAGTTCGGCGCCGCAACCCTTTTGTCTCGGACCGATTCCCCAACTGTTCCCGTTCAAATCGCACGCCTTCTGAGTAAACCCGGTGAGTCGGCATTTGCTACCGCGGCCGTTCTCAGCGTGATTCTGGTTGTGATGACCATGTCGCTATTACTGGTTGTTGACCGCATTGCATCACGGCGGGTGTTCACATGAGCGATGCCGGGCTACGTGCCCGCGACTTGGTTATCGGCTACGAAACCCCACTCACACAACCGTTAAATTTTGAGGTTGGCCCCGGGGAAATCTTGGTGGTTGTGGGTGAAAGTGGCTGTGGGAAGTCCACTCTGTTGAGCACCCTGGCTGGGGTCACACTTCCCCTGCGAGGGGAAATATATTCGGGTGATCGGTGCTTAAATGACGTGCCAATCCACAAGCGAAATATTGGATTGGTCTTTCAAGATCCACTGCTCTTCCCACACTTATCTGTGATCGACAATATTGGCTACTCACTTCGGGCGAGTGGCCAATCACGAGACGAGGCGCGCGCCCGTTCCCAGGAACTACTCGACTGGGTGGGGCTGGGAAATATTGTCAATCAGAAGACGTGGGAGCTCTCCGGGGGGCAAGCCGGTCGAGTTGCGTTGGCGCGCGCGATCGCAGCGAAACCTGCGGTCCTTCTCCTAGATGAGCCCTACAGTGCCTTAGATTCACCGACCCGGATGCGGCTATTGGCCGACGTGAAGAACCTGGTCGGCCTCGAAAAGATCCCCACGATCCACGTCACACATGACCACGGCGAAGCGCAACTGCTGGCCACCCGCACCTTGACTTGGTAGCGGCTGAGGCCTCATTGCTACTTGCCCTGCGATACTGCGGGAGTGAGTTCACACCGCTTTAAACCCACCACCTATTTTCGGTTGGCCGTGTTCACATCCTTGGCCGCATTTTTTGCCTACTTGGTCAGTGATGCAATTCCTTACGCCGCGCCAGTACCGGCCGCAATCACCGCCGTTATTGCAACGAGAGTGGCTTTTCACCACGCAACAAAGGAAATCTTTATCCAATTACTCGGTGCACTTGTTGGTGCTGCAGTCGCACTCGCAATTGTTTCAGTGATTGGTAGCAGCGCGGTTGTGATCCTGCTTCTGGTTGCTTTGAGTTTTGTTATGGCGCGGGTAATGCAATACAGCATTCCGCATGAATCCCCGGCGGTCGCTGCCAGTTTGGCCGTTACGGTGATTTTGGTTGTTGGCTCACATCTGACGACCGAGATAGCTATCGAGCGATTCACCGGCGTCATGATTGGTGCGCTCTTCGCCCTCTTTGCATCTTTCCTCGCCTCTCCCACGCGCGACACCCAAAAACTCGCCGCCGGTTTGAACGCCATTCAAATTCAATTGGCCGAAGTACTAGCCCGGATTGCACGTGACCTTCGAGGTGAACCGACCACCGAAGATGCTGCTGCTTGGCATGACCAAGCGGTTGAGTTGCGCAATCAAGTTTTGGGGCTTTCTGTGCAATACGAAGACTTGGCAAAGCATTCCAAGTGGAGTCCGCGGATTAACAGTGTTGATTTGAGTTCACTTAAGGAATTACTACGAGCTAACCAAGTGATGAGTGCTCGGGTGCTCAATATTGCCAACGACCTTCGCAGTGCAACCCGCTCGAATCTGAACACCCAAATTCCACAGGCAGCGCTCTCACCGCTTGCAGACTTACTGGAACTGGCTGCAACAAATTTGGCGACCGATGACCCCACGCAAAGTATTGGGGTTACCGCAGCCCACCAAGCGGTGCGGGGAGCAGATATGACCGCGCAGATAGCGCTCATTGGAGGGATCGTCTCGCATGTGAATCAGATCAATAAAGCATCCACCCACGAAGCCGACGACACTGGGCCCGTGAAAGTAACGCCAGAAAAAACTTAGGAGAGTGCAGCCAATGCGGCCGCATATTCGTCCGCATTGCGTTGTTCGCCTGGACCATTAATTACCGCCCAGCGAATAAAACCCTCTTTGTCAATGACGAAGGTAGCCCGAGTCGCGAATCCTTTGTCTTCAAATAATGCTCCATACTCATCGGCGACAGCACCATGTGGGTAAAAATCGCTGAGAAGGCTGTGGGTGAAACTCTCCTGTTCGGAGTACGCTTTCAAACTATGAACCGGATCACAGGAGATGCCTAAGAATTCAGTGTTCTCGTTAATGAAATCGCTGCCGCGATCACGAATGGTACACAGCTCCCCGGTGCAGAGCCCAGAGAAAGCAAATGGGTAGAACATGATCACCACATTTTTTTTCCCATGAAAATCGGAAAGGGAAACCTTCACACCATATTGATTGGACAGGGTGAATTCTGGGGCGCGATCGCCGATACCAAGTGTCATGCGGTAGAGGTTAGCGTTTAGCGCGCGGTGGAACCAACCGGGTGCCCTGCCAGTTCTCACCAGCACTGATCGTGCTCGTTTGGCGCAAGCCTGCGGTCTGGGCGGCCTCGGCGATGTCCTCGGGCTCAACGTGGCCTTCGCGCCCCGGCTTAGGGGTCAGCAACCACACAACCCCTTGGTCTGCCAGTGGGGTAATCGCGTCAACGAGTGCGTCGGTCAGGTCGCCGTCGTCCTCGCGGAACCACAGCAGGGCGGCGTCAACCACGTCGTCGTAATCCAGATCAACGAGGTCCATGCCAATAATCTCAACTACTCCCGCGCGCAGATCAACGTCGCAATCCGAATCGTATCCGACTTCTTGCACTACCTGGCCGCTCGCAAGGGCAAGGCGGGTAGCCCGCTCAACTGCTTGGGGCGATGCGCTCACGACGCTAGTTCACCCAAGTCGGAGCCATTTGGCAAGTGGATTGAATAAAGAACTATGAACTTATTTTGTGCAGAGGTCACGCACACAGCCTAGCGAAAGCCCTCGCTGGCCACCACAGAGGCGAATGCGCGCACAGATTGTGGATGCGGAAAGATAGGGATCGGCATCACGGTCACTACCTGTCATGCCACACGACTCCGCTCACCGGCAGTGATCCTGCGGGTGACAACTGAAAGGCACCCGCTGTGATAAACCCTCGTTCACCACTTCTCGCTGGTGGACTCCCCACCCAATATGTTGACGTCGATCCGACGGAAACCCAAGAGTGGCTGGAGTCATTTGATGGCCTGGTTGAATCCGGCGGTAATTACCGGGCACGCTTCCTCATGTTGGAGCTGTTGCGTCGGGCTGCGGAAAATAATGTCGGAGTGCCCAGCCTGCGCAGCACCGACTACATCAACTCAATCGCACCCGATAACGAGCCGTGGTTTCCTGGGGACGAATTTGTAGAACGCCGGATTCGGGCAATGATCCGCTGGAATGCCGCGATCATGGTGCACCGCGCCCAGCGTCCCGGAGTCTCCGTTGGCGGACATATCTCCACATATGCAAGCTCCGCCACTCTCTACGAAGTGGGCTTCAATCACTTTTTTAAAGGCCCTGACCACCCCGAGGGCGCCGACCAGATCTTTTATCAAGGTCACGCCTCCCCCGGTATTTACGCCCGCGCATTTGTTGAAGGGCGCCTCACCGAATCACAGATGGATGGTTTCCGCCAGGAACTTTCCCACCGCCCCGGCGGGCTGCCGTCCTATCCGCATCCACGCCTTATGCCCAAGTTCTGGCAATTCCCCACCGTATCCATGGGAATTGGCCCCCTCAATGCGATCTATCAGGCGCGGTTTAACAAGTACCTGGACAATCGTGGTTTCGCCGACACCTCAGGCCAGAAAGTGTGGGCCTTCCTGGGTGACGGCGAGATGGATGAAGTTGACGCAGTAGGTGCAATCGGTCTTGCTGCCCGCGAGGAGCTCGACAACCTGATCTTCGTGGTGAACTGCAACCTGCAACGACTTGACGGACCCGTTCGCGGTAACGGGAAAATTATTCAGGAACTTGAATCACTTTTCCGTGGTGCGGGCTGGAATGTGCTCAAGGTTGTGTGGGGCCGCCAGTGGGATGAGCTCCTTGCCGCCGACCGTGACGGCGCGTTGGTGAACCTGATGAATACCACTCACGACGGTGACTTCCAAACGTATAAGGCTAACGACGGTGGCTACATTCGCGAAAATTTCTTTGGCCGGGATCCTCGGACTGCAAAGTTGGTTCACAACTGGTCCGACGAGGATATTTGGAATCTCTCGCGGGGTGGCCATGACTACCGCAAAATGTACGCGGCCTACAAGTCTGCGACGGAGACAAAAGGTCAGCCAACCGTGATCCTCGCCAAAACTATCAAGGGTTGGACCCTCGGCTCAAGTTTTGAGGCACGCAACTCCACCCACCAAATGAAGAAACTCTCACTCGAAGACCTCAAGGATTTCCGTGACCGGTTGCACATTCCGATTTCGGACGCCCAGTTAGAGGAAGACCCCTATTTACCTCCCTATTACAACCCGGGACTCAAAGACGAAAACCTCGCTTACATGATGGAACGCCGCCGTCAACTCGGTGGATCACTTCCCCAGCGCCGGGAAAAGTCGCGGCCGCTGGTGCTTCCCGGCGACCAGGTATACGACGCAGTAATGCGGGGTTCGGGCAACCAAGCAATTGCCACGACCATGGCATTTGTTCGCCTGTTTAAGGACTTGGTTAAAGATGAAAACATTGGTGCACGTTTCGTTCCGATTATCCCGGACGAGGCCCGCACATTCGGCATGGATTCATTGTTTCCCACCGCCAAGATCTATTCACCGCATGGCCAGCAATATCAATCCGTTGACCGCGAACTGATGCTCTCCTACAAGGAAGCAACTGACGGACAGATCCTGCACGAGGGGATCAATGAAGCCGGATCAGTCGCCTCCTTCACCGCGGTCGGGTCTTCCTATTCAACCCACGATCAACCCATGATCCCGGTCTACATTTTCTACTCCATGTTTGGTTTCCAACGAACCGGCGATGCTTTCTGGGCCGCTGGAGACCAGATGGTGCGCGGATTTGTCCTCGGTGCGACCGCTGGGCGCACGACTCTTAATGGAGAAGGTCTCCAGCATGAAGATGGTCACTCGATTCTGTTAGCGAGCACCAACCCGGCCGTGGTTTCCTATGATCCCGCATTCGGTTACGAACTCGGTCATATTGTTAAAGATGGCCTGCGTCGGATGTATGGCGAAGAATCTGAAAATATCTACTACTACCTCACCATGTACAACGAGCCTTATGTGCAACCGGCCGAGCCGGAGAACGTTGATGTTCAGGGAATTCTCAAGGGGATGTATCTGCTCAATGAATCGGCTACCTCTGGTCCTAAAGCACAAATCCTGGCAAGTGGTGTCGGCGTGCCCTGGGCGCTCAAAGCCCAAGAGCTTCTGCGTGATGACTGGGGAGTCAGCGCAGATGTGTGGTCGGTGACGTCGTGGAATGAACTGCGCCGCGATGGCCTAGCAGTTGATCGTCACAATCTGCTCTATCCGGAGCAAGAACCCCAACAGGCCTACGTCACCACGCGCCTGGCAGGAACAAGCGGCCCCGCAATCGCAGTTTCTGACTTCATGCGTGCGGTGCAGGACCAGATCGCTTCATGGGTTCCCAACGAGTTTGCAAGTTTGGGTACAGATGGTTGGGGGCTCTCGGACACGCGTGGCGCACTACGCCGACACTTCCTTGTCGACGCAGAATCCATCACCGTTCAGACTCTGGCATCTCTTGCCGGATCGGGTAAAGTCGAGAAGTCACTCGTCGCGCAAGCGATTAATAAGTATCAACTACTCGATCCTGCGGCAGCCGACGCAGGAAACACGGAGGGTTCGGGCTGAGCATGAGTAAAGATCCAAAGCGGTTTCTGCACTACCTCGAGGCCGAACGCAAGGCTTCATTGCTGTACCGCGCACTCGCCGAAACCGTAACCGGGGATCGAGCTGACGCGTTAATCGAACTCGCTGACATTGAAGACGCCCACGCCGGACATTGGCTGGAAAAACTTTCCGAGTACGGAGTGGATATTCCCGCTGCGCCAACAGAACTTGACCCAGCAGACCAAAGACTCGTCAACACCGCGCGGGCAAGCGGCCTTCACAGCGTCCTGGGAACCTTGGAACAAAATGAAGGCGCCGACGCCGGCATGTATGACGAGGAACCTGAAGCCCTTGATTCAATGCCCGATGACGAACGCGAACACGCCGAAGTGTTCCGCAGCATGATCCGGGGTACGGCTATCCCCACTATTACCTCGCGCGCTGCCTCGGCGCCAAGAGGTGGGGAGCCTTGGCACCGGGTTGATCGCTCTGGCTCGGTTCGGGCAGCCGTCTTTGGCGTGTCCGACGGGCTGGTTTCCAATACGGCTTTAGTCATGGGTTTTGCCGGAGCGAGCCTAAACGGGTCCCTGGACAACAGCACGGTGTTGTTCGCCGGTTTAGCCGGACTACTCGCTGGATCATTTTCTATGGCTGCGGGTGAGTACGTCAGTGTTGCCAGCCAACGCGACCTTTTCCGACGCGAAATTGAAATGGAAGCCATTGAGCTGCGAGATAAACCAGAGGAAGAGGCAAAAGAACTTGAGCTGATTTACCGGGCAAAAGGGTTGGATCAGGCTTTGGCCAAGTCAGTTTCGGACAAAATAATGTCCGATCCAAAAACTGCCCTGGACACGTTGGCGCGTGAAGAGCTTGGCCTAGATCCGGATCAACTCGGGTCCCCGGTCAAGGTCGCAGTATCAAGCTTCATCGCATTTGCGATCGGTGCCAGTGTCGCAGTGCTTCCCTATACCTTCCTTGAAGGATCCGCCGCATTCTTTACCGCAATCGCTGCTGCGATTATCGCCCTGTGCGTTGTGGGTGGGGTGGTCGGGAGATTATCTGGCCGCGGAATCGTCTTTAGTGCCACACGGCAGTTGGCGTGGGGTGTTGGTGCAGCAACCATCACCTACGTGGTCGGTTCACTCATTGGCGTATCAACAGGCTAATGGAAACTGATGCCCAACTCAGAAAATCTTGATTCGCTGATCACCCGCATGCAAGCTGCCTCGGGTGATCTTGGCACCTTGGCCGTTAAGCGCATGGAGGTTTTCCCCTGGTACCGGGAACTCAGTGCGGACCAGCGCGCCTGGGTGGGAGTTGTAGCCCAGGCTGGGATTGGCGCATTCATGGGTTGGTATTCCGACTGGGCTAAATCCCCAGATGCCACTGTTCCTAAACTCACGGCTGATGTATTCGGCGCTGCACCACGCGAATTAGCGAGTGTCATTTCACTTGAGCAAACTGTTGAACTAGTTCGCACCACGATTGATGCGGTGGAATCTCAACTGGATACCTTCCTCGAAAATGAGGACCTAGCCCACGCGCGCATTGCCACGTTGCAGTATTCCCGTGAGGTTGCATTTAGCGCGGCCGAAGTCTACGCGCGCGCCGCGGAAGCCCGTGGCGCTTGGGACGCACGCCTTGAAGCACTGATTCTCGATGCCCTGATTCGAAGTGATGTCGACAGTGAGATTCTGAGCCGTATTGCCGCATTGGGTTGGTCCCCGGATCGGCCGGCACTCGTTCTTGCCGGTTCACCACCTGCCTCAGACAACCAAGAGTCACTTTCGGTAATGCGCCGGGCCGCCCGAAGCCACAGCCTGGATTTACTCACCGGAATCCACGGTTCGGTGATGTTGGTAATTATTGGCGGGGCGGGGCTTGATCCACACGCTTCCCACCGACTGATGACCCCCTACTTCGGGGCCGGCCCCGTGATCGTAACCGAATCGGTCACAGGCCTGGCCGAACTCGGTATCGCCGCCCGAACCTGCGTTTCCGGTGTCGCCGCTGCAAGCGCCTGGCCCCACGCCCCCCGACCGGTGTTTGCGTGGGAACTTCTGGCCGAGCGAGCACTCATGGGAGAGGCTATTGCCCGCCAGCAGATCATCGAAAATATTTTTGAGCCCTTAGATCGGGATCCGAGCCTGCGGGATACGGCCGAAGGCTACCTGGAAAACGGGCAATCCCTTGAGGCAACTGCGCGAACCCTATTTGTGCACGCAAATACGGTCCGGTACCGAATCAAAGGGATCACCGAGCTGACCGGGTACGACTTGACCGACCCTCGGGACGCTTTTACGGTCCGCTTGGCACTAGTCCTGGGGCGAATCAACTACGCCAGGTAAATGCCTTCTGCAGCCGTTATTGTAGGTTTCCTACAAGAAATACCGCAAAACCTTGGCGTCTATGCGGCCGGAGTTAGCGGATATCTACGGAAAGGTGGGCCTGTGCTTGTAGTTGTCGCGCCCGGTCAAGGCGCCCAGTCCCCCGGATTCCTCACCCCTTGGCTCGATGTCCCCGGGGTGGCTGAACGCATTGAATGGCTCTCGCTGGTGAGCGGGGTGGACCTGCTGGCCCACGGCACCACCTCAGATGCGGACACGATTCGGGACACGGCTATCGCCCAACCGCTGATCGTTGGTGCAGGGCTGGTGACCCTGCTCAGCTTGTTCCCGCACCCTTCCGCCGCATTCGCTTCAATCGGTGCGGGCGCCGGCCACTCTGTCGGCGAGATCACCGCGGCTGTTGGCGCCGGGGTCCTCACCGCCGAGCAAGCCATGGTTTTTGTTCGCGAACGCGGTAACGCAATGGCTACGGCAGCTGTGGCGGCGGCAACCGGTATGGCAGCGGTTCTCGGCGGCGACCAAGAAGAAGTAATTGCCGCAGCCGCAGCGGTCGGACTCACGCCGGCAAACATTAATGGCGCCGGGCAAATTGTGGTGGCCGGCACTCTCGCCCAAATCGAAAACTTTGTTGCCCCTGCTGGTGCCCGCGTGCGGGCCCTTGAAGTTGCCGGCGCATTTCACACCGAACACATGGCAAGCGCACAGTCCACCCTGGGCCGAATCGGCAATGCCATGAGCACCCACGATCCCCGAATTCGATTGATCTCCAATACTGACGGCCAAGTTGTCCATGACGGTCGCGCCGTGGTCCGTCGACTTGTTTCCCAAGTGGCCCAGCCAGTTCGCTGGGACTTGTGCATGGAAACAATGCTGGACCTTGGCATCACCGCGATGATTGAAATTCCCCCTGCGGGGACACTCACCAATCTGGCCAAACGTGCAATGCCCGGGGTTGACACGCTGGCACTTAAAACGCCCGATGACTTGCCCGCTGCCTGGAAAATGATTGAAAGACACGGGATGAAGTCAACAATTGAAACCAGCCCCACCTGGCGCCTGGTGATTTCACCCGCGAAGGGAATCTTTATCGCAGCGGACGTCACTTTCGCCGAGGGAGATTCGCTTCAGCCCCACGCGCACATTGGCTCTATTAAGACCTCGCGTGAACAAATTCCGATCCACGCGCCGCACGGCGGCGTTGTCATTGAATGGCTGGTCCAGGAC
>DEZY01000007.1:0-683 GCA_002365735.1 Actinobacteria bacterium UBA3120 | reverse complement strand
TTGAATGGCTGGTCCAGGACGGCGACCCGGTTTCCCCGGGTGCACCGCTGCTTCGCCTGCATCCCACCGAACAACCTGCCTGAAAGGACCTGCCCCAATGCCCACGCTTAATAGTGTCACCGGCGCCAAGCACGCTCGCATTTATTCTGTGGGCAGCTACCGCCCAAAGCGAATCGTCACCAACGCTGAGGTGTGTGAATTGATCGACTCAACCGATGAATGGATCCGGGAGCGCTCCGGAATCACCGAACGGCGTTGGGCAGGTGAGAGCGAGTCCGTTGTCTTCATGGCTGCGGAGGCCGCAAAAATTGCTATCGCGCGGGCTAAGATCTCGCCAAGCGAGATTGGTTTGATTATGGTGGGTACCGTCTCGCACCCGTATGCGTTCCCCTCCGCGTCCGTCGAAGTCGGCGAACTCATCGGCGCTCGCGGTGCACCAGCATTTGACTTTGCCGCAGCCTGCGCCGGGTTTTGCTACGGCGTGGGCATGGCCGCAGACATTATTCGCGGGGGCAGCGCCAAATACATTCTCGTGATTGGCGTTGAGCGTCTCACCGACGTTGTCAATAAACACGATCGTGGAACCTCATTTATTTTTGCTGACGGTGCCGGCGCCGTCGTGATTGGCCCCGCCGATACCCCAGGAATTGGCCCGATCGTGTGGGGGGGCGACGGCAGCCAGA
>DEZY01000067.1:2010-3468 GCA_002365735.1 Actinobacteria bacterium UBA3120 | reverse complement strand
TGGGGTTCAGAGCACGAATGGTTGGACGACAGCCGCTACTCCGGTGACCGCGAATTAGAAAACCCGCTGGCTGCTGTGCAAATGGGTTTGATCTACGTCAACCCAGAGGGTCCCAATGGCGTACCAGACCCGATGGCTTCAGCCCGTGACATTCGCGAGACCTTCGCACGCATGGCAATGAATGACTACGAAACGGTTGCCCTCACCGCTGGCGGTCACACATTCGGCAAAACGCACGGCGCCGCAGATCCCAATAAGTATGTGGGGGCTGAACCAGAAGGTGCACCACTACAAGAAATGGGCCTCGGCTGGAAGAACACATTTGGAACCGGTCACGGGGAATACACCATTTCCAGTGGCATTGAAGGTGCCTGGACCCCCACTCCCACCACCTGGGACATGTCTTACTTTGACACCCTTTTTGGACACGAGTGGGAACTCACTCGCAGCCCGGCCGGTGCGCAGCAGTGGACACCCAAAGACGGTGCAGGCTCAGAGGATGTTCCCGACGCTCACAATCCCGACAAGCGTCATGCACCCATGATGACGACCGCGGACATGGCGATGCGGGTGGATCCAATCTACGAAGAAATCTCCCGACACTTTCAGACAAACCCCGCGGAGTTCGCGGATGCTTTCGCACGGGCGTGGTTCAAATTAACCCACCGTGACATGGGCCCGATCGCACGTTACCTCGGGCCAGAAGTCCCCAGCGAAGTCCTCATTTGGCAGGATCCGGTACCCGCAGTTGAAGGGGCACTGATCGACGAAGCAGATATTGCCACCCTCAAGGCGAAGGTGCTTGCAAGTGGCTTGAGCATCTCTGAACTGGTGTCAACCGGGTGGGCTTCGGCATCCACATTCCGCGGAACCGATAAGCGCGGTGGTGCAAACGGTGCCCGGATTCGCCTTGAACCACAGCGGGATTGGGCGGTCAACAACCCAGCCCAGCTGACCAAGGTCCTAGGGATACTGGAGGGAATCGCTCAGGAATTTAATGGCGGTTCTAAGACCGTATCCATGGCAGACCTGATTGTTCTTGCCGGTTGCGCTGGCGTTGAAAAGGCTGCGGCCAATTCCGGTGAGAACGTAACGGTCCCCTTCACTGCGGGTCGCACCGATGCAACCCAAGCCATGACCGATATCGATTCGTTTTCAGTACTTGAGCCCATCGCTGACGGATTCCGCAACTACTTGGGTAAAGAATCAGAACGCTCAGCTGAAAAGTTGCTCGTCGACAAGGCAAATTTGCTCACGCTGAGTGCACCAGAAATGTCGGTGCTCGTCGCCGGCATGCGCTCCATGAACGCGAACTTTGATGGATCAAAGGTCGGTGTTCTTACCGAGCGGTCAGATGCATTAACCAACGACTTCTTTGTCAACATGACAGATATGGCAACGCAGTGGAAGCCGGTGTCAGAAAACGCCGACCTCTTCGAGGGCACTGACCGGGCAAGT
>DEZY01000067.1:0-1849 GCA_002365735.1 Actinobacteria bacterium UBA3120 | reverse complement strand
AGCAAGTGGTGATGCGAAGTGGACGGGTAGCCGAGTGGACTTGGTGTTCGGTTCAAACTCCCAGCTGCGCTCAATCGCTGAGGTATACGCAGGCAGTGACGCGCACGGAAAGTTTGTGTGTGATTTCGTGTCTGCTTGGAACAAGGTCATGATGCTGGATCGATTTGACCTTGTGTAAATAGTTCTACATAAGGCGCCGTGGGTTGAACACTCGCGGCGCCTTACCACTTCCACCACCAGTACGCTCTTTTGGTGCTGCTGATTGCAACAATGAGTCAGCCAAGAAAACAGGACTAGGTCCTAGGCATCGAGTTCCGGTTCCTGATCGGTTTCTATTACCTGCTTCGCCCCGGCCAGAATGCCAACCGCTTTGAGGCCATAGGCAACAAAAGGACCGACGAGCACTGCAAACAGAACAGTCCCGATCCCTACCGTTCCACCCAAGAACCATCCGATTGTTAATGCACCTACCTCAATGCCTAATCGCACCCGGGCCACTGGCCATCCGGTCTTGAAGTGGATTCCGGTCATCATGCCGTCACGTGGGCCCGGCCCAAGGTTGGTGGTGAGGTAGAGGCCGCTGCCAATTCCCACGCAGGCGATACCGGCAATAACAAGCAAGATTTGTAGGCCCCGATGGGTGGGGTGCGGAATAATCGTACTCATGACTTCAAGGGCCGTGGCTATAACGATTGCGTTGGCAATGGTGCCGAGCCCTAATCGCTCGCGTAGGGGTATCCAAGCCAGTAGTACGACGACGCTAATCATAAAGGTGGTCAGACCAATATTGAGTCCGGTTCTGGCGGTAAGGCCTTGGGCGAACACGGTCCACGGACCCACCCCGAGGTCGGCGACCACCAAGAGGGCCTCGCCGGTACCGAAAATCCACAGGCCACCGACCAAGATCGCGAGGGTGCTTGGCTGAGAGCTCCATCGTGATTCCGAGCGCCAGCGGGTCAGCGGCACGCTCCGCGAGGGGGTAAGGAATCCAGGTAAAAAAGCCATTTTTCTTTCGTAAACTCTCGAGGTGGGTTAGGTTGTAACCGTGTTGTTATCAAAATTGGGACCGACTGCACGGGGACTTATTGCTTTGGCACTAGTGGGAACTCTAGTGACCGCATGCGGTGGAGGTGATGACCCCGCTGCCACCACATCTGATTCCCCGAGCACAGTGGAGATCACCGGTACCCAGCAACTCATGATTGACCAAGAGATCACGGTGCTTGATCAAAAGTTGGTCTACCCAAAAAAGGGCGTGGCGCAGGTTTCCAGCATGATTACCACGCTTGAGCCCGGACAGGAGACTGGTTGGCAACTGCACCGGGTGCCCGTGTACGTGTATGTCCTCAGCGGTACCTACACCGTTGAATACGAGGCTGGCGTAACCAAAGAGTTTCCGGCCGGCAGTTCCACGATGCAAGCGACTAAGACCAATTACAACGGAATCAATAAAGGGGAAGACTCCGTTCAACTGCTCACGGTGTTCATTGGTTCGAAGGGCAAAAAGAACACCGTGATGCGTTAGTTCAATTTAGGGCCGGTGGTCTAAATCAGTTGCGTTAGAAAAATCGCTGAGGGAAACTTGAAGCGCATTGTTTTTGTGCAAGTAGTTTTTAGCCCCCACATCGCCCACTAATTCGGTGATGAGTGCGGCCCAGTGTTCACGCCCAATGACCACCGGGTGACCAATTTCGCTTCCGTAGGTGGATTGAATCAGGCGACCCTGATGTGCGAGTAGCGCGCTGATCCCCTCGGCACTGAGTCCGATGTGATCAACGAGGGTAATCACCACTCGATCAACTTGGGGTTCTTTAGCGGTGAGGTGCTCCAGGCCCACCCGTAGGCTCGA
>DEZY01000178.1:6641-6815 GCA_002365735.1 Actinobacteria bacterium UBA3120 | reverse complement strand
CGGTTTGAACCGGAGAACCATGTCTATGAAGCGGTGCACGGCTATCTGGAGAGCGAGACTGTGCAGCCATTAGTAATTGTGGGCAGCGCCCCGTACGCCGATGGGTACACAGATCAGATCACGCAATTAGTGAGTGCACATCCGGATCGAGATATTCGCATGGTGGGCGGGATC
>DEZY01000178.1:6221-6480 GCA_002365735.1 Actinobacteria bacterium UBA3120 | reverse complement strand
GCTCTTCCGATCTCGCATGTTGGGCGGGATCTTCGACCAGGATCTACTCAATCAACTGTACGCACATGCAAGTACGTATATTCACGGTCACTCGGTGGGCGGTACCAATCCGAGCCTGTTGCGGGCAATGGGTTGCGGTGCACCCGTATTGGCATTTGATTGTGTGTTCAACCGTGAGGTCACACACGAGCAAGCCCTATTTTGGTCCAATTCACAACAGCTCGCCGCCGAGTTTGATTCACTCGAACCAATTCAGTTA
>DEZY01000178.1:3411-6077 GCA_002365735.1 Actinobacteria bacterium UBA3120 | reverse complement strand
GGTCCAATTCACAACAGCTCACCGCCGAGTTTGATTCACTCAAACCAATTCAGTTAAAGGAATTCTCGGTAGCTGGTCGAAAGCGAATCACCGATTTTTATCAATGGGAAAAAGTCACCGACGATTACGAAATTTTAATTAAGAAATTGGCTGGCTCATGAATAGTGTCCAGCGCAACCCGGTGGTCGGCGTACTCGTTACCCACAATTCACAGCAGTTTCTCGTGGAGCTACTAGACAGTATTGATAGCCAAACTAGGTCACTTGATCAACTAATTGTTATCGATGACAACTCAACCGATTCAACCCGCAGCATTCTTTCCGAACGCGGAATCACTGCGATCGCCTCAACCAGTGCGGCAACTGACCTTTCAACTCGGATTGCCAGTAATTTCCTTCAAGGCGTTCGGTGCGCCCCACCAGAATCCATTGTGATCTTGGGTGATCACGACGACACGTGGCTGCCTAACCGCGTTGAGCATCAAAGCCACATGATGGCCTCTTTCCCCCAAGCCGCCATGCTGGCAAGTGATGGGTACACCACGAATTCGACGAATTCCACGAGTTCCACGAATCTGACCCTTCGCTCTACTTTTCCCGTTCCCGCACACTGGAGTGAGTTGACCACGCGCGCACAGTTCACGTACGCGGTGAAGCATTCAATTGCTACCGGTGGCGCGAGTGCGGTTCGCCCGAGCAGGTTGCCAGCAACTATTCCAACAGGGTGGCTACATGACCGCTGGTGGAGCCTTGCCGCGGTCAGCAAAAAGGCAATGGTGCTCGATAGTGTGCCGGTGATTAATTACCGGATCTCCCCATCCCAGCAAGTGGGCCTAGATACCCAAGCACAACACCAGGGCACGAAAGATTGGGTTCGCCACCACGTGGGGAACGCGGGTCGCAGTATTAAGCGCAGCGCAGATCTGGCGTTTCTGCTCACAGGTAGGCTAAATAAGTGAGCGAGGCGCGGGCAGCAACCTATATTGACGTCACTGACCTGGTTGAGTTTCTCCAGCGCAAGGAATCTGTATCAGGTGTTCAACGGGTCGTGGTCGAGACAACCCCACGAATTTTAGCCACGGACAGTAACGCGCACGCGGTAGTACTCGACCGCACGCGGGGATTCTTCATTGCACTTAATGCCCAAGAACAACAGGAACTGATCACAGTCGGGGTGCGCACAAACCCCAATCGGGACGAACTCGCCCAGCAAGCAACCCGCACCCTCAAGCGTGCACAAACTGCACAGCCAATAAATACCGGCGCACACTCGACTCTGGTATTTCTGGGGGCACTGTGGATCGCGGACTCGCTCATGTTGGCTGCGCGAGATGCCCACGCTCGGGGAACCCGATTGGTGACCCTGCTCTATGACCTCACCCCGGTAATGGAAACCGGTCACACCGCCGCCGTGAACCGACTCTTTGACCGCTACCTGCACTTGATTGCGACAACAGCGAGCCGGGTGCCCGCAATTAGCCGGTCCAGTCGCAACGACTTTGTTGACTACTGCTCCCAACATGAACTTCCCGCACCCGACGGTGGTGTTACCGGTCTACCGGGTGGTCTGGCACCAACGCAACCAACACACAACCCGTGGCCACGGCCCTATGTTCTGTTTGTGGGAACAATTGAGTCCCGCAAGAACCACCTACTGGCCTTAAATGCGTGGCAGGAATTAATCAATACCCACGGCGCGCAGAACGTCCCCGACCTGGTGTGTATCGGTCGCCTTGGTTGGAACAGCAACGACTTTATTGATCAGTACCTGGCATCCGGTGGTCTGGGTGGAAAAGTAAGTGTGCTCAGCACCAGCGTAAGCGACAGCGAACTCGCGAGTTTTTATGAACATTGTGAGTTCACGATTTACCCTTCCCGCTACGAAGGCTGGGGGCTACCCGTCTCAGAGTCTCTCGCATTCTCAAAAGTGCCAATCGTTGCAAATAATTCCTCACTGCCTGAAGCAGGTGGTGACCTCGCGGTCTACTTCGACTCCGAGGACCAAGAAAGCTTGGTCGCAAAAATTGAGCAGTACGGCCTCAATGAAGTAAATCGCCGTGAGCGCGAAGAGCTCATCAATCAAAAGTCCAAGCAGGATCCCGGTCAAGACACAATGCACACGGTGACGTGGGATCACGTCGCCGGTGTGTTAATCAACGAAATTGAGATTGCTCAATCAACACCAGTGAGGGAAGCCATGTACCCCGAAATCGTTTTAGGCAAAGAATATGTTCTTGCTATTAATCCAACCGCTCCTGACGCCGGCCACGCGGACCAGTACTTCGCCCACAAAGCCGAGCACGGCGCGACCCCACTGCTGCAACAGCAACGCGATCAAGGGGACTACCAGATTGTCGACTCAGCATTGCGCGGAAATTTCGGGTCGCCACAAACCTGGGGTTACCAAGTGCGACCGGGTAACCGAATCGACCTCACAATTCAACGCCCGGTTTCTGGTGAACTCATTGCCCTGTTAGCAACCCGATCCATGCCAGGAGTCGTCACTGTCGCAACGACCGGACCGGGTGGACCACGAAGTGAGCAGGTGTACTTGGGGTCGGTACTCGAACTCAATTTAGGTAGCGGTGCACAAGGCGAAGGAGCATTGGTCAGTTTTAATGTCACCGATGCAACTGACTCAATTGAAAAATTCCTGGGTATCCGCTC
>DEZY01000178.1:812-3168 GCA_002365735.1 Actinobacteria bacterium UBA3120 | reverse complement strand
GCAGCACAAGCACTGCGGCAGGAACTCGACTACCTGACCAATACTCGTTCCTGGAAAGTAACGGCCCCGCTACGCAAACGTAAAGGCCGCGGCAGCAACTAGAAATACGTGTGGCTGCCACGATTTCTCGTGACAGCCACAACAGTAGGTTGAGTTAATTAACCTCGACCCTTTTTGCGTGGTGGAGCTGTAACGCTGAGCACGTAGACTTCCGTTGCTGGTTTAAAGGTTGCATTGCCAGCTGTGGTCGCGGTGACCGTGCACTGTCCAGCGGCAAGCGCTGTCAAGGTGGTACCTGCAATTACGCACGGGCCATTCTCGGAGAAGACGACCGGTGAACCAGAACCACTGGAACCGCTCAGAGTGGTGTTTGCACCGGCGACGAGAACTTCTGGCGATCCTTCATTCCAGATTCCCAAGCCCGATGCCCGAGTAGTGATTGCATCGTCCGCGCGAGCGGGCAATACGTTGATTGATTGGGTGCTGGTGCCACTGCGAGCGCCCCCTGGCCCAGCGGATTCAGCCGAGTAGCTGACTCCCATGCTGACCACGCCGCCGGTTGAGGGAGTCCATTGGGTGGACGCTGATCCCTGTGCGGCAATTCCAATTGAACCCGTGATTCCCACCCCATTCATGCTAAATGCGACCGATCCAGCGGGAAAACCAGTCCCAAGAACTGCGCCCAACAGGGTTGGTTCACCCACGTAAAGCGCTGGCGGGAAGCGAAGTGCCACAGCGGTGACACCGGAATTCACAAACGGAGAGGACTCTGGTGCAACAGATGAACCACTTATCCCATCAGTGGGAGTGAAAGTCGCAAAGAGTGGGTAGTTCCCGCCGCCGTCAGGTGTCCAACTCATGGTGACCTGTGAAGTCTGCGAGCCAGGAACCAAAGCCAGCGTTCCCGAGGAAACAATATTGCCATTCGCATTGCGAACCGCGATGGTGCCTTCCGGTGCCCAAGTCCCCACCGTTGCTGAGACAACCGCGGTAATTGGGTTACCCACACCTAGTTGCACATTATTGGGCGCCATCAGGATGGTTTGGGTCGGCAACGCAGCCACCGTGACGGTGGTTGCGCCAAGGGCAACGGCATTACCCAGACCACTGATTGTCCACGCGCCGGCAGAGCCGGGTGTCCAAATAATGTAGCCGTAGCCGTTAGCGCCAATTGTGGTCTGCAGCGAGGAACCGGCCCCATTAACTTGGAAACCAAGAATTACTGCCTGATTCCGCAGTTTTGGTGCCGAAACCACGATTTCTTGGGCCACACCGGCCATGCCATTGGGTGTAGCGATAAAGGTGCCTTGTGCGGCAGAGGCGCTGGTAGCGGTCACAACCGTTGCCCCGATACCCAGCCCGAGAGTCATACTCGCGGCCAAAGCCAAATGTCCCAGGCGGGACTTAGATCTTTTCAACATTTATACCTCCATGGTTTGTCCCCCTCAGACTACCTGTCGTTACCATGGGAACCCGACACCTTGGGAGATTGATTTGTTACGCACTCTTTACCGGCAGCGCGCGCTGATCCGCGCCTTTGCTGTGCGTGAGATCGCCACGCGGTACCGGCAGAGTGCTTTGGGCTGGGGCTGGTCCCTCGTGCAGCCCCTAGCGAACCTTTTGGTCTACACGGCCGTATTTACCCTCGTTTTTCGGATCGTGCCACCGCCACTTGGCTCAGATCCGGATAAATCCAGCTTCGCGGCCTTCCTGTTCACCGGAATGGTGACTTTCAATGTGTTCTCTGGCCTGGTGGTCGGTTCCATGGCCCAGCTTCGCTCCAATGGGGAGTTACTCCGAAAAGTGCATTTCCCGGCCTGGGCGCCAGTGATCGGGGCATCGTTAGTCCAATTTATTCAAGTGATCCTCGAATTAGTCGTCTTGATCGCACTTTTCCTGGTCCTGCTCAACGTCTCCTGGACCTGGATCCTGGCCATCCCGATCCTGATTGCCATGGCGCTCTTCGCCCAAGGAATCGGCCTGATTCTGTCGATCTTGAACACGCGTTTTGGTGACGTGCAATACATGGTGACCGTCGCCCTGGGTGCGCTGTATTTTCTTACCCCGATCCTGTACCCGATCAGCGTAATCGAGGACAGTGCGAGTTGGCTGAAAAGCATTGTGATGGCGAATCCGCTGTCGTGGTTTGTCCTACCTATGCACGACGTGATGTATTCACTGCGAGCCCCCGAATGGTGGGTTATCCCAGCACTGCTGGTCTTCGGCGCGACCGTGTTCACTATTGGTTTCAAAGTCTTTGAACGCACCAGCGAGGACATTGGAGAACTCCTGTGACGGTAGAAAACGCGAGCTCATCGACCGCAAAGAACGCGATCGAAGTCCACAATGTCTCCAA
>DEZY01000178.1:0-556 GCA_002365735.1 Actinobacteria bacterium UBA3120 | reverse complement strand
CGCGGGAAAGCCAAGAACACCAACGAGTTTTGGGCAGTCAAAGACGTGAGCTTCACCGTTCCCAAAGGCAGTGTGTACGGACTGGTCGGTCACAATGGCTCGGGTAAATCAACTATGCTTAAGTTGATTAGTGGGATCTACCGCCCCACTCAAGGAACAATTTCAGCACACGGTCGCCTTGCCGCCTTAATTGAACTCGGCGCTGGCTTTCACCCAGAGATGACCGGCCGGGAAAACATTTCCCTCAACGGTTCGATCCTTGGATTAACCAGAAAAGAAATCAGTGCCGCAACCGATGAAATCATTGACTTCAGTGGAATTCGTGAATTTATTAACGACCCGGTAAAGCACTACTCCAGTGGCATGTATGTCCGGCTCGGGTTCTCTGTCGCCGTCCACATGAACCCCGAAATCCTGTTGGTGGACGAGGTGCTCGCGGTGGGCGACGAGGAATTCCAACGCAAGTGTTTTGACCACTTGTCAAAACTGCGCAAGGCCGGAAAAACAATCGTTGTGGTCAGCCACGGCTTAGGTTCACTAGAAGGATTGTGTGACG
>DEZY01000021.1 GCA_002365735.1 Actinobacteria bacterium UBA3120 | reverse complement strand
CCAGTCACACCTTGCCGAAAAATGTTGTGAATGCAGTCGCTAAAAGTGCTGGGAGCAGTCCAGACTCAGTTGAAGTGTTGCGCGGCCCTGCCGTGGACTCCCGGGCAAAATCAATTAGTGCCGAGGCATATACAGAGAATGGGCAGGTGCACATTCCAGGGAAGGCCTCACTAGATAGTCGCGCAAATCAAGTCTTGCTAGCTCATGAGGTCACGCACCTTGTTCAGCAACGTGCGGGGGCGCTCCCTTTGGAGCACACGAGTGGTGGTCAGCAACTTGAGGCGCAGGCGCTTCAGGCGGAAACGCATGTAACGGGGGCGCGCGTAACTCAACCAGGATCATTGCCGTCTTCGGAGCAGCCTCGGGTGCCGGCGAAATCGTATGTTCCGCGTGCCATTTCGCATCACGGGCAATCACAGTCGCCTCAACCGGCAGACAGTGAGCCGGTATCCAAATGGCGGGGATCAAATGGCTCTGCAGTATTTGGGGTAGCTGGGCTGGCAAAGTTGACTTCACCACAAAAACCGAGTCAGGCGGGTACGACATCGATGGGCAGGGAAGGTACACACCCTGATCAAGCCCCGGTGGTGTCTACAGGTGCCATTCATGTGCCTCTGGAACACCGAGTTGTCACGCAATCTCGGCCGCAAAATCAATACAACGACTCTTTGTCACAGGAACTTTCAGCTACTCGATCTGGTTCTGGAGACGCCGCTCGCCGAGAAACAGGCGGCATTTCGGTGTCGGGATCCTCCTCGGGTCGGGGGGTGCTCCAGCGAAGAGCTGCTAATACCCCGGCGCCCGTAGTTGATCGGGCGCCCACGGAACCTAACCCCCCTAGAGTCAAGAAATTGAGTCCAGCCCAAGCACGGGACTCGGTTCGGGTTGAGTCTTCTGCGAGCGCCACAGATGCTGAGTGGCTGGACAGGCACTCACGAGCGCTGTATCCGCTGATTCGTGATCTTTTACGAGCCGACCTCTTGCGCGACCGGGAGCGTAGGTCAAAAATGATGAGGGAATACTAGGGTGTTAGGAGGAATATCTCGTGAGTTCGCCATTGCCGTTTGACCCCGGAAACACAGCCACGAATTTTGTCGGTTTCAACCTCAGCGTTGACGTAGTGGGTGGAGACGAAAATCTGGGGGCTAACTGGTTGACGTTGGACATGGGTTCGACCAGCCTGCAAGCATCCGATGCTCCCGCCGGCGGTTACCAGCTTTCCCGATTCCAACTACTGGGGGAGCTGTCCTATGGTGATGTGACTCTGTCGCGCCCTTGGACGCCCAATCAATCCGGTTGGATTCCAATGTGGTTCGCGCTTGCTGAGCAATACGGTGGCACGACTGTTGGAATTACTATTAATTATCTGGATGCATCAGGGATCCTTAAACACGTTACTTACAATTTCAAGAACGCATACCCGGTCAGTTGGAATCAGCCTGAATTTGCGGCCGTCCCAACTGGGGAAGCTATTCCCCGGATCGAAGAGTCCATTACATTTAGTCACTCGGGATATTTTGACACCGATGGGTTGGCTCCGGGGATTGATACCGCAGAGGCGGTTCAGCCGTGCAAGCTAGTGATATTGCCCGGATCGGGCGGCAATTCTTCTGGAATCGCCAGCGCGCTTTCGGCGCTTACCTCGTGGACGTTGCCGGGAAGCGCAAATGGTGTGTCCATGTCTAATCAGACATCAAGTGATGCGGCCAGCTTGTTGGGCCCTTACCCTGCTGTGACTTTTTGGGTACCACCTCAGACAATCCATGTTTCCAAGTCTGCAGATTGGGACGTGACTCAGTCTCCGAGCGCTTCGGGATCTGGTCCAGTCTCTTGGAATGGAACCCTGCCGACCACAATGGATTTCGACTTTATTTTAGACGGCTCCAGTTCAGACCTCAATGCAGCTCAAGCATCCAAAACCGAGGGCGAAGGCCTCAGCACCAGTAATTCATCAAAATCAGTTTTGCCCACGGCTGAGCAGCTTCTGGCTTTATGCGAAGTTGACGAAACGAGTGAAGTGCTTGGATTTGGCAGTGCACCGCTTGTCGTTCTTGTCTGGGGACAGCTTGTGTCACCCGTGTCCTATGTCAAATCAATTGACCTAAAATTTACGAAATTCAATAGTTTTGGTCAGCCGATTCGGGCCGAGGGAAGCCTCTCTCTTTCCGCGTACCCGGTGTATGACGCGCTGCAGAATCCCACTTCAGGTGGAGAATCGCCGAGACAAAGTGCGATTCTTCATGAAGCGGACACGTTAGCGCATGTGGCCTTTCGAACGTATCAATCACCCGCGCGATGGCGTGACTTAGCCGAAGCCAACGGGATCACTGATCCAATGCGTCTTTCACCAGGTACTCGACTGCTGGTTCCTTCACCCGACGAATTGCCTACTCGCGGTGAATCAAATCGTGCAAGAAGCAAGATTCATGGGGTTTTGCGAGAGCCGCCCAGTAAAACTGCATCGACAAATACTCTGCCAGGGAAAGCATGAATCCATTTAATTCCGCTGGCGTCGAGTTACGTGTGTATGTGGACGAAGTCCCACTGTTGGAAAGCTCTACCGCGCGCGTGCGAAACATCACCGTGGAGTCTCAGTTCTTTCTCCCTTCTCTGTGCGAAATTGAATTGGTGGACAATGAAGTTATGGAGCTGGAACAAGCGCGCCTGATTCCTGGGGCCCTTGTTCAAATTCGCGCGATGGCTTCAGAAGACCCGACAGGTATGGTTATTTTTTCTGGAAAAATTGAGTCGGTTGAGTTGCGATACGAAAATACTTCAGGTGTTCGGAGCATTGTTCGTGCATACGATGTTGCTCACAAGATGATGCATGGGCGAAAAACGCGGGGTTTCCCTATGTCTATTTACTCTGAAGTCGTGAGTGCAGTGGCGCTTGAACATGGAATAGAAGTCGTAGCCGAACCTACCGAGGTTGTTTTTCCAAGTGTCGTGCAAGCGAATGAATCAGACTGGGATTTTTTGTGTCGATTGGCTCGAGAAGTGGGCATGGTGTTGTACGTATCAGTTGACCCTGAACTTGGCATCCAGTACTTAAATTTCTCGCTGATGGCTCCTGCAGAGAGCGCCCCACCGGCTGTTGGCGGTGAAGGATCCCCATACTCTTTCGAAATTGGTGGTGAATCATTAATTACTTTGCGGGCAACGGCAACCGCTTCGGGGTTGACGGCGATCGCGTCCTCCCGCGGGTGGGATCAAACGCTTGCTACTCCGGGAATAGGTGAGGGTCCAACTGGTGGAGATGCGGCCCTAAATACGCTGCCACCAGCGGCACTGGCCGCGGAATTTGCCGGCTCGCAGCAGATTGTCAGTCTTGAAAAGTTTGGTATTAATGAGGCCGCGGTCGAAGCGGCATCTGTAGGATTGGGTCAGCGCATGGCAGGCGCGTATTCCAATATTGAAGCCATAGTGCGAGGAAACCCTTTCTTGCATCCGAATGTGGCCATCAGTATTGGCAAAGCGAGTAATTTGACCGGCGACTACACGATATCTGCGGTGACGCATACCTTTGAGCCGGCAGTTTTCGGGTATCGAACCTCCTTTTCTTGCGCTGGTTTTGAAGATCGAACTTTGACCGGCCTTCAAGACGCGGCCGAGCTGGCTGGAAGATTGACAGGCGTGTATCCCGCGATCGTGACGGACGTTGAGGACCCAGAGCAGCTGAGCCGCGTGCTTCTTAGTTTCCCGTGGCTCGACGAGTCTTATGTCAGCACGTATGCACGGGTTGTTCAAGTTGGCGCAGGCCCAGGGCTGGGAATGCAAATCCTGCCCGATCCGGGCGATGAAGTTTTGGTCGCGTTTCAGAACGGACAGTTGGATTCTCCATACGTGCTCGGGGGCTTGTACAGTGCAGAGCGAATGGGAGCTGTTCCCCCGGAGATCTTGGTTGAAGGAACCACTATGGTTCGCGCGTTCACTTCTCGCGACGGACACCAGATCCTTTTCAATGATAACCCGGAAGATACAAGCGTGACACTACAAACTACCTTTGGCGCTAGCTGCATAATCAGGATGTCCCCGGAAGAAGGAATCTTGATCACGACCATAGATGGTCAACCTATTATTCTCAGCAGCGATGCCGAAGTCACCGTGAATGCGGGTGGGATGGTCGAGGTGAATGCTACCGATGTGAACATCACAGGAGAAGCATCGATCCTAATGGCGGCTCCAGAAGTGTCAATTACTTCAGAAGGTGATTTGAATATTACCTCCGGGGGGGAACTAGCACTTACAGGAATGTCAATCACCATCAGTTCGGGCGCAGAAGTCAATATGGCTGCTGAAGCTATCAACTTAGAGGCTGGCGAGATTGGGCTCGCGGGCGGAATCGTGAGTTTGGGGGCCTAGTGATGTCAAATAGCGATTTTGTTGGGCAGGGATTTGCTTTTCCTATGGGCTTAAACCATCAAGGAGAGATCCAGATGGTGTCAGGGAGTGCCAATGTTGAAAGATCGATCCAACTCATAATTGGAACAGCCTACGGTGAACGACCAATGCGCCCCGATTTTGGATGCGGCATACATGACTTAGTTTTTGAGGTGACTTCGGTTGAACTCTTGAGCCAGATTCGAGTTCAAGTTCGCTCTTCACTCCGCCGCTGGGAAACCCGTGCAGATATTCTCAATGTGAATGCAAGTTTTGCAAATGACCCGTCGGTGGTGGAGATATCCATCACATATCGCATTAAAGGAAATTACGACCCCCGCAACCTGTTAGTTCCGTTTTATGTAATCCCTCAATTGGAGGAACAGTGACACTGCCTAGCCCAAATCTTGATGACCGATCGTTTCAAGATCTTGTCGATGAGGCCAAGAGAATGGTCATGCGGCTGAACCCTGATTGGTCAGATAACAATGTCGCGGACCCAGGGGTCACTCTGATCGAGACCTTCGCCTACATGGTTGATCAATTGATTTTCCGGCTAAATCAGGTTCCCGACCTAAATTACATTAGGTTTCTCGATCTATTGGGTGAGCAGCTTCATGCTCCTGCGGCTGCGATTGCCCCGATGCGATTTCTCTTGACCGCTCCGCAAGCTCAAGATGTTTTGGTACCGGGGGGGACCTTGATCGGGACAACCAGAACTAGTCAAAGAGGACAGGTGGTCTTCGCCACTGAATCAGACCTCAACATCGTGGGCGTCTCGATTGGTGGAGCCTGTACGCAAGCGGCGGGTCAACAGGCTGTATCCCAACAGCTGGCCCTAACTCAAGGTAATGAATTTGCTTGTTTTTCACCAAAACCAGTTGTCGGTGATACCTTTTTCGTCGGGCTGACCAAGGCAGCACCCTCATGCATAATTCGGTTGACTACAAATTCTAGAATTGAGGGGATCGGCGTAGACCCTTTGCGTCCACCACTGGCAATAGACGCTTGGGATGGTCAAGGCTGGAGCCCAGTTCGAGTTATTAGCGACTCAACCGGTGGCCTAAACAAAAAGGGTTTTACAGACTTACACATAGGGAAACATGTGGCGTCAATAATTGATGGCGTTAGCGCGGGTTGGATTCGCATCCAAGTGATCGAGGCAGAGGAAGATCAGCCAAAGTTTACGTCCTCACCCAAAATCTTGTCCATTGCGGCCACTGCACTTGGCGGAGTCACCAATGCTGCACAAAGTCTGCCGATAGCTGGGGAAATCGTCGGGATAGTTGCAGGGACTCCGGGTGAAATTATCCAGTTGTCTCGCTACCCGTTGGCGGGTGGCCAAAGCAATTTGAATATTGAAATCAGCAGCGCAAATGGGTGGACGACGTGGACCCGGGTTGAGTCCTTTGCGCAGTCCACCGCATCGGATCAGCATTTCACCTTGGACGATATATCGGGAGGATTACGATTTGGCCCAATGATCCGTCAATCTAATGGTGAAGTGCGCTTTTACGGTGCAGTGCCACCAGCCGGTGCAACCGTTCGAATACCACTCTACTTCGTCGGCGGCGGGCGTGATGGAAATGTGGATCGCGGGACGATCAGAGTCTTGAAGACGAGCATTCCATTTGTATCGAGGGTTGAGAACATTGAGCCTGCCTCTGGCGGTGCAGATGCTGAAACGCTGGATAATCTTAAGGCCCGCGCAGCGCTGACGATCCGATCACGAAATCGAGCTGTCACTGCATTAGATTTTGAGCAATTAGTTTCTGCAGCATCGACTTCGATTGCTCGCACGAAGTGTCTTGATGCTACGACTCTAGGAAAACCAGGGGTGGTGGTTGTACTCATAATTCCGCAGGTACCAACAGGACATTTCCCTTTCGAATTGTTAAAACCACAGCCAGAGTTGCTCGAAGTAGTCAAAAGTTATATTGACGAGCGGCGACTACTGGGATCCACAGTTCGAATTGAACCGCCTCGCTATCTGGGCGTCTCGGTCATGGTTCGAGCGGCTTTAACGATCGGTGCGGTCGCGCCTGATGTTGTCAATAGTGCGGACACCGCCATTGCCAATTTCTTGCACCCGACTATGGGTGGTTATGAAGGAAAGGGATGGCCATTTGGTCGTCAATTACTGGCGGGTGATATTCACTCCGTACTGCAAAAAGTGCCGGGCATCGCATATGTCGATGTTGTGCGACTCGTAGCTGTGGATCCAGTGAACAACAAGCACGGGGAGCCGGGTGATCGGATTCAGCCGGAACCTTTTGCGTTGTTGTTTAATGTGAGAAATCAAATAGATTTGGGGTCGTAATGAGTGATGCAGTGACTGCCGCATCGACGGGTCAATCGGACCTGGGTGCTGTCCAAGGACGGGGTGCCATATCGGATCTACGCACACCGTTTCCTTTGATTGACACCGTTCCCGCGATATTGGCTGCCGACCCATTTCTGCAGGGGTTATTGCCCGTATTTGATTCGGTTTTAGCTCCGATTATCAGTACGTTGGATTGTTTAGACTTCTATTTCGATCCTGAGATCGCCCCAATGGACATGGTGTTGTATCTCGCGAGTTGGATGGTCACAACTTACTCATCGAACCCCGGCGATGAAACAATACGTTGGAGTGTTGGTTCTTGGGATGCTCTGAGCGGGTGGCGTGGAACACGAAAAGGATTCACTTCCGGAATCCTGAAACATGATGTCGAAGAGTTCTCATTTGAGGAAAGCGGTGGAGTATTTGTGTCACCGGAGCCGACAGACCCTAGCTCTTGGGCCGAAGTCGAACCGCCTTGGGTGACTGTGACGGTGAAACCAGTTGTCACAAATCCTGAAAATGAATATCAAATTAAGAAGTTAATGAGTTTCCTTTTCCCAGCTAACACGTTGGCAAAGGTGGTTATTGAGGCATGAGTCCACCTTCGTCAACCGCGCCCCAGCAGGAGAGCGTGGAATCCGGTAGTGATGTAACAG
>DEZY01000006.1:7026-9217 GCA_002365735.1 Actinobacteria bacterium UBA3120 | reverse complement strand
GACCCTGTGGATAAACGCCTTTTCCCGACTCATTTCCTGGCCAAAAAGTGTTTAAGTATGCCGAAACTGGGTATAACACAAATATGAACAAGATTGGGGCTTGACAAAAACACTAGGTGTAACTGCATAATGCACATGTAACTAAACACTCTTAAACAGAGTCAAACGCATACAAATGAATTGTATGACCATCCACCGCGAAAATTTGTGAGGACTGACATGACGAACCACTTAATCCCCCAAGGCGAATCCACCCCTGGTGTCCGCACGCTGGCGCGAACCCCTGTGCCGAGCCTGCGGCTCATTAACGGCGGAATCCCCGATCACGTGGACTACAAAGAACAGTTGCCTCTGGCCCTGCTGTGGCAGATCACTCCAGGCCTGGCGGCAAACCGGCCACTTGAGCTCGTTGCACCCCCTGCTCCTTCGACCCAAGAGCCAGTGCCCACGAAGATGCCAAGCCATATTCACGTCCCCAACGAGGAAGGCGAACTAGTGGAGGTGCCCCACCCGATCAGTTGGGCCGGGCACATGGCCCGCATGGTCTTTGAAGTGGCTTGCGGTGAACGCCCAAGCGCCCAACTCAAACGGTGGGTGAGTCCAGATCAGCTCTCGCTGCTATCCCTGCGGGGTCAAAGTTTCTCCCGACATCCAGCAACTCGCGCCCAAAAAGGGCTCTCACGTCTGCGCAAGGTCCGAGGAGTGCAGGCCATGCAGGTTGCACCGGGCATCATCGAAGCCAGCGCGGTGCTCGTTGGCAGTGCCCGCTCCCACGCTATTGCACTACGCATGGAAGCAATCGGCAGCCAGTGGATGCTCACCGCAATTGAAATGCGCTAGACAACACCACGGTCAATCTAGCCGGCATTTTTGCGGTTTGCCCGTTCGGCCCGACGGCGTTCGGCCCGGCTTGCGTTGGGGTCAATTTCAATGAGTCCCTCTTCCCCATTGACCCCTGCTTCCATCTGCCCGTGCACAACGCCACCGTCTGCATCAGGTGCCGAATACTCCAGATGCTGCGGCCGCTGCGGACCTAAGCCTTTTGCTTGCACATCCAACGCTGCACTAGCGCTCGTGCTCGTTGCGTCAACAAGGTCCTCAATTGCTGCCGCGGCTTCCTCTTCAATTTCAGGAGTGACCTCGACTTCAACGTGAAAAAGATAACCGACAGTCTCTTCCTTGATCGAATCCATCATGGCAGTAAAAAGATCAAATCCCTCACGTTGGTATTCAATCAGTGGGTCACGTTGGGCCATGGCGCGCAAACCAATTCCGTCTCGCAGATAGTCCATTTCATAGAGGTGCTCTCGCCATTTGCGGTCAAGGACCGAGAGAATAACTCGGCGTTCCAGCTCGCGAGCGACTTCCTCACCCAATTCTTCTTCACGGGCGTCATAAGCAGCCTCTGCGTCATCAACGAGCACGGTGTTCAGCAAGTCCGCACTCAGGCCACCAATATCCCCACCTGACTCTTCAACCACTTCTTCCAATGAGATCTTCACGGGATACAACTGCTTAAGGGCATCCCACATTTTCTCAAGGTCCCATGATTCGGGATATCCCTCGCCGGTCACAGATTTCACGTAACCACTCACAGTGTCATTGATGAAATCGCGCACCTGCTCTTCAATATTTTCGCCCTGCAGAACCCGGCGCCGCTCATCGTAGATAACGAGTCGCTGGCGGTTAAGCACATCGTCATATTTGAGAACATCTTTGCGGATCTCAAAGTTCTGCGCCTCAACTTGACTTTGTGCAGAACGAATTGCATTCGACACCATCTTGGCTTCAATGGGAACGTCATCGGGCACATTGAAACGCTGCAAAAACGCGTTGACCATGTCAGCCTTGAACAGTCTCATTAAGTCGTCGTCAAGGGAGAGATAGAACTGCGACTCTCCGGGGTCCCCCTGCCGACCCGAGCGGCCACGGAACTGATTATCAATCCGGCGCGACTCATGGCGCTCGGTACTCAATACGTAGAGCCCCCCGAGGCCAACAACTTCTTCATGCTCGTTCTTGACCGCAGCTTCAGCAGCGGCAATAGCGGGCTTCCAGGCGATTTCATAACCCTCCGGATCCTCGATCGGGTCAATCCCTTTGCGAGCTAGCTCTGTAGCAGCCAGTGCCTCCGCATTGCCACCGAGCATGATGTCTGTGCCTCGGCCAGCCATGTTAGTTGCCACCGTTA
>DEZY01000006.1:478-6956 GCA_002365735.1 Actinobacteria bacterium UBA3120 | reverse complement strand
ATGTTAGTTGCCACCGTTACTGCGTTTCGACGACCCGCCATGGCGACGATTGCGGCCTCACGTTCGTGATGCTTGGCATTGAGTACCTCATGGGGCACGCCATTTTTCTTTAACATCGCCGAAAGCTCTTCGGATTTATCAACGCTAGTCGTTCCGATCAAAATTGGTTGACCGGTCGCATGACGCTCGACGATGTCCTCGAGAACCGCTCCGAATTTGGCGCCCGCAGTTCGGTAGATCAAGTCCGCATTGTCTTGGCGAACCATGTCGCGGTTTGTCGGAATCGGAACAACACCTAGACCGTAAATCTGGCTAAACTCGGCCGCCTCGGTCATTGCGGTGCCGGTCATACCGCTCAATTTGTTATACAGTCTGAAAAAGTTTTGCAGTGTGACTGTGGCCAAGGTCTGATTTTCGGCCTTGATCTCCACTTTTTCTTTGGCTTCGAGAGACTGATGCAGTCCTTCATTGTAACGCCGACCACGCAAAATACGACCCGTGTGTTCGTCAACAATAACAACTTCCCCGTCCATGACCACGTAGTCGCGATCCTTTTTGAACAGTTCCTTCGCTCGAATTGCGTTGTTCAAATAACCAACGAGCGGCGTGTTAACCGTGTCGTACAAATTGTCAATGCCTAGTTCGTCTTCGACAACGTCAATTGCTTCCTCCAGCACGCCAACGGTCTTCTTTTTCTCATCAACTTCATAATGCTTGTCACGCGACATCTTGTTGGCAATCCGTGAAAACTCTGCGTACCATTCAGTTGCCTGGTCTGCTGGTCCACTAATAATGAGTGGCGTACGGGCTTCATCCACAAGAATTGAGTCAACTTCGTCGACAACTGCAAAATTGTGTCCACGCTGAACCATTTCCTCAGCTGACCACGCCATGTTGTCGCGAAGATAATCAAAGCCAAATTCATTATTGGTGCCGTAAGTAATGTCTGAAGCGTAAGCCTCGCGTCGCTGTGCCGATGTCATACTGTTCACAATCGTGCCGACCTCCAACCCAAGGAAGCGGTGGACCCGACCCATCCATTCGGAGTCACGCTCAGCCAAGTAATCATTTACCGTGACGACGTGAACGCCCTCGCCAGAAATCGCATTCAAATAGGCCGGCAATGTTGACACCAAAGTTTTGCCTTCACCTGTGCGCATCTCAGCGATATTCCCAAGATGCAGCGCCGCTCCACCCATTATTTGCACGTCGTAATGGCGCTGCCCTAATGTACGTTTGGCCGCTTCACGCACGGTTGCAAATGCCTCTGGCATAAGATCGTCGAGACTCTCACCTTGTGCGTAACGCTCTTTAAACTCTGGCGTGAGGGCTTGTAACTCCTCATCGGTGAGATCCACGAAATCAGATTCAATTGCATTGACCGCCTTCGCGATTCCCTCCAGTTTGCGCAATACCTTGCCTTCGCCGGCCCGAAGAATTTTGTCAAGAACGCCCACGTGAAACCTTCCAAGTAACGATTAGATAAAGCAGCAGGTGCCATCGTAGTTCCACAGGCCCAAATTGCCTCTAGCCACCCAGAGCCTGGATCCAATACACATGTCCCATGTGGCAATTCCTCCCAAAATTGGCAACTGAGCTCAGCGACCTGGTTCTCGCACGAGAATGTATCGGCTGTGAGGAACTGGGCACCCTTTTGTGCGCCCCCTGCCGTAACAAGGTCAGCGGCCGCGCCCATATTATGCGCGATTTGCGCTTTGACGAATTGGCCGAAGACCTTCGAATCCCCTTGGCGATCGCATACCGGTACGGGCCACCGGTTGACGCAATGATCTACCGGTACAAAGACAATCAGATCCCTGAACTCGCGAGCGTGCTGTCCATGCTCCTGGCTGGGTCGATCCAGCAATTGGCCTCGAGTGAGCCCGACGGCAGCCAGAAGCCGCTCTTAATCCCCATTCCGTCTCGAGACGCTTCAGTTAGAGCGCGGGGATTTGACCCGATGGTCCTGATTTCGCGGCACCTCTCTCGCGCCGGCTACCCGATCGCGCATTGGCTCATCGACCAGAGAACCGCCGGGCGCTCGAAAACACTCGGCACTGCTGATCGAAAAAACGCCTCCTACGACGCATTTCGGGTAAGAGCCATTCCGGATCGCTACGTTCGCAACCCAATTCCCGCAATTGTGATTGACGACGTCGCCACGAGTGGTACAACCTTCACTGCCGCGGTCTCACAGCTTCTGCTGAGCGGAGTCCACGTGAGTGGATGCGCTGCGATAGCCGGAGCCCGAAAATTATGAGTCACCGGGAATACTTCGCATTTAGCCAGGGTAAGCCGTGGCAGTACCCGAAATCCGTCCAATCCAGGTACCGGTCGAGTTTTCATATATCGAGCCATCCGCTGATGTCACCAGGGTCGCAAGTCCTGGCGCTGCCGCAATTGACACAGGGTCGGTGGGGGAACCTTGGGCTTGGATGTCGCCACGGCCAAGATTGATTTCATAGACTTGTAAAGTTCCGGCGGTTTCGCTGCCGATCACCGCAATCGTATTTGCACTCGACCAGGCCAATCCGACAACCGAGCTGAGTTTGGACTCAACTCGAATTGGTTTTTCCAATCGAATTCGCGTCGCATTCGCGGGTGAGGGCCGATCCACGCGGGCAATCAGAAGTACCGATCCAGTCTCAGTGGACACAATGATTGCAGCGCGGGTGCTATCTCGAGAAGGCACCACGGCCTGCACGAAGGCTCCCTCTTCTAATCCGTCAATTTCAATGTCGAAAGTTTCCCCGGTTGACAAAAGGGTTTGCACCACGCCTTTTTCATTGACAATCCACGCATTGGTTCGACCATCAAAAGCAATTGATTGGGCTTCGGTACCTGTGAGGAGCGGTTGCGGCACAGCCCCAACAAGGAGGTCACCCCAAAAAATTTCTCCGGCAGTCGTCGTTGCAATTGCTCGTCTGCTATCGGCCGACACTGCCAATTTGCTCAGGCCTGCATCGACTACACCGAACCCACCTGCCACGGTAAAGTTTCCGTCGGCGGTCAACCTCACCACTCCGCTGCCTGTAGCTGCATAACCAACGGACCCCCTGGCAAGCCCACCCGGATCAACATTGGGCCAAGAATCCCGCGATTGGGGTGAGCTGGTTCCGGGGACACTAAGTGGGGCCCCGTTCACCGTTATGTCCACGAATTGGACTTTGGGGAGTTGCCGCAACGTCCATACAATCTGTTGTGACAAAGCGACCCGAGCTGCGTCATTGGCTAAGGCAACGCTCGCGTTGAGGTTGACCCTGGCGATTCCATTTTCAATGGGAACCGCGTCTACCGCCAATGTGACACCCCCCGGGAACCCAGTTCGCACTGCCGGCCGCAGCCAGTCATTGGGGCCTTCAATCAGTCTTTGAATCAAGGTAGTCCCTAATGCCGGTCCGATTACCGGGATTAACCGGGCGTCAGGAACCAAAGTCTGGAAGCTGGGATTAAAGAAATACACCGAGTAACTTCGATACGCCCGATTAACGTCAAAGTTGGATAGCAAAAGGCCAGAAGGAGCCAGCCGGAGCCGCCATTCGCCGTCACGTTGGGTCAGAAAAAAACTTCGTTGTAACTCTGCTCCCGGATCCTCAACCGTGTATCGTCCCGTGTCAGAAATGCGCCCGTTCAGGGTCGCACTGAATAGCACGGCCGCACCCGCTTCAACTAACGCCGGGACACCGTCATACACACTGACACCCGAACTTGGATCCCAGCCAGCGGATGCTTCTGGGGTGAGATAACTCCGAGCCACCGCATGATCATTATCAAATGATGCTGAGGATTCCAGAAAACCTTGAACAATCTCGCTGGGAGTCATGCCCGCTCGCGGTGGACGCGCGATCACTCGAATGAATTGATCCGCGCTGGTATTAGAAACCAGTTGCCCTTGCTCAATTGGACCATCGGTTGGCACTTGAGCGACAAATGATCCCGAACCAACGCCGCATCCAGCTAATAGAACGCTCGCCACAATCATCATGAAAGCCGTGCGCATCATGGTCCACCCCTTCGCCAGGGAGCCATGTCTAGTGGGTCCCTGGCCCTAGTGCCCAGGCCAGTTTCCGTCGGGGGTTGATCCTTAAATTGCTCGGTCACTCCGGGCTCACCAGCACGGCTAAAGCCCTCATCCAGAGGCAAGGGGGATGTGGTGAAACTCGCACCGGCGATCCTCGGCAGGGTCAGTCGGAAACAAGAGCCCTGCCCGGGCTCGCCGACCGCCTCAAGCCAGCCACCGTGCAGCCGCGCATCCTCCAAGGCAATGGCAAGACCTAGCCCCGTACCTCCGGTCGTGCGTGCTCGCGCTTTGTCGGCCCTCCAAAACCGACTAAAGGCCAAGCTCGCCTCACCTGGCATTAAACCCACTCCGAAATCACGCACGGTAACCGCCACGGCACCCGGGTCGCCAGCAAGTTCAATCACTACGTCGGTTCCGTTAGCATGTTCAATTCCATTGTCCACCAAATTGCGGATAACTCGATCAATCCGCCGCGGGTCGCACTCCACATAGGCCGGGCGCTCATACGTTGCGAACCGCACCTTCACGTCGTTGCGCTGCGCAAGCGGCCCAGTCGCGTGGATAATTCGTTCAATCATGGGAACCAAATTCGTGCGATCAGTTTCAAGAACCGCCGCCCCTGCGTCAAATCGCGAGATCTCCAAAAGGTCAACCAATAACGACTCGAAGCGATCAAGCTGCTCCTGTAATAACTCAACAGACCGGGCAGTTGACATGTCAAATGAGCCGCGATCTTCATACATGACGTCTGCGGCCATGCGGATTGTGGTTAACGGTGTCCGTAACTCGTGGGAAACATCAGAAACGAATCTTTGTTGTAAAAGTGAGAGCTCCTCTAGCTGACGAATCTGCATGGCCAAGTTTTGGGCCATTTCATTAAATGATGTAGCAAGTTGCGCCAAGTCGTCTTCCTTCTTCACTTGCATGCGCTCATTCAATTTCCCTGATGAAAAGCGCCTAGCGATTCGTGCCGCTTCACGCACCGGTACCACTACCTGGCGCGTGACGAGCAGCGTCACTACCGCAACCAAAATAACCAAAATAATTCCCGTCCCGACCACAGCACCGGAAACCAAATCAAGGGTTTCCTGCTCCTGATCAAGATTAAAAAGGTAATACAGTTCGTAGGGGCCTACCGTAGGCACCGACAAAGGCGCGCCAACGATCAGTCCTGGTGTCGATCTTCCATCCAGAAAAACAATTGACGCATATGTCCATGATTGACGTTTCGTCTGCTGAATCGACTCGCGCAATCCCTCGGGGATACTCGACACCGCGACTAAATTGGTCCCACGCTCAGGTGCATCCGTATTGGCATCAGATGAAAGCAACAAGACATCAAATGCCGATGGCGAACCGGAACGGGCACCCAATGTTGCAATAACGCTGTCCACCAAGCGCGAGGCTGAAGGTGTCGCTGGGCCCGTATTAGCGGCATCGAGTAACCGTTGGGCCTCTCCCAAACCAGAAGAGGCCTCACTAATCGCCGAGCGGTCTTTTGACTCTAAAAGCCCCGTTGTGACGCGAGACAATAGAGAAAACCCGAGAACTGTCACGACTAGCGTACTGAGCAGTAACGTAGAAGTAGTTACCCGAAAGAGCAGCGAGCGCCGCCACACATGCCTGCCCGTGCGAAAAGGAGTCGATATGAACCGAAGAATTTTCACAATGGTGAAATCACCCTAAAGTGGGCCAGCTTTGTAACCTACACCGCGAACAGTCAAGACGATGTCTGGCCGTTCAGGATCGTGCTCAATCTTGGCGCGCAACCGCTGCACATGAACGTTGACGAGTCTCGTGTCAGCTGAATGACGATATCCCCACACCTCTTCGAGGAGCGCCTCGCGCGTGAACACTTGACCCGGCTTGCGTGCCAAGCACAACAACAGATCGAACTCAAGTGGGGTTAACGACAGGTTTAGCTCACCTCGGCGAACGGAATGTCCTGCAACATCAATTATCAAGTCTGCGATGTGCAGTTCTGCCGGGGCAGAATCTTCACTTCGACGCATTCGCGCGCGCACTCGTGCCACTAATTCCTTTGGCTTAAATGGTTTGACGATGTAGTCGTCGGCACCGGCCTCCAACCCCACCACCACGTCAACTGTGTCACTTTTCGCCGTTAACATCACGATGGGAGTGCCCGACTCAGCGCGAATTAATCGACACACGTCAACCCCATCTTTGCCAGGCAACATCAGATCCAGTAAGACGATGTCCGGTCGACTCTTTCGAAATACCTCCAAGGCCTCGGAGCCATCGGAACAAAAAACCGGCTCGAAACCCTCCCCGCGAAGCACGATGCCGAGCATCTCGGCCAGTGCGAGGTCGTCATCAACCACCAAAACTCGGCCACGGGGTCCGCCATCGACGCGCGCGCCCGGATTTGTCATGACCATGATCCTATGCTGTCACCCCGACCTTTTGCCCACAAGCCCGCGCCAACACAAATAAAGT
>DEZY01000006.1:0-299 GCA_002365735.1 Actinobacteria bacterium UBA3120 | reverse complement strand
TTCCCCTGAGGAACACCCACCCCGACTCGCGACACACGCGGCTAAGTTGCCACTAGTTTCACGCAGCTATTAGTAGCGGTAAAGCTCTGGCTTGTACGGTCCCGCAACATCGAGGCCGAGGTATTCGGCCTGCGACTTTGATAGTTCGGTCAAGCGCACTCCCAATGCATCGATGTGCAAGCGAGCGACCATTTCGTCGAGGTGCTTAGGCAGAACGTGAACCCCAAGTCCGTATTCATCCCGCTTGGTGAACAACTCGATCTGTGCAAGCACTTGATTGGTGAATGACGTGCTCATAA
>DEZY01000118.1:7978-11736 GCA_002365735.1 Actinobacteria bacterium UBA3120 | reverse complement strand
CTCAAGTGACCGGCGCGGTGCGGGACACGATCGCGCACGCACAGACCGTTGCCCACAATGAATTAGCAGCAAGTATCGACAACCCGGTAATTCTTCCTTCGGGTGAAGTGACGAGCAATGGAAATTTCCACGGAGCCCCGGTCGCCTACGTCCTAGATTTCTTAGCAATCGCTGCAGCTGACCTCGGGTCCATGTGCGAACGTCGAACTGATCGGCTTTTGGACAAAAACCGCAACCACGGACTCCCCCCATTTTTAGCCCACGATCCGGGTGTGGATTCAGGCCTCATGATCGCCCAATACACCCAGGCTGGTTTGGTCAGTGACTGCAAGCGTCTTGCCGTCCCAGCGAGCGTTGACTCAATTCCTAGTTCAGCGATGCAAGAGGATCACGTGTCCATGGGATGGCATGCCGGTCGTAAGCTGCGCAGCGCGATCTCCAATCTGAGCACAATCATTGCTATTGAATTTATGGCAGCGAGTCGAGGGATCGAATTGCGCGCACCACTTTCTCCGGCCGAAACGACCGGAGAACTAGTTCGCGAACTACGCCTGACAACAAGCGGACCTGGGCCCGATCAGTTCCTCGCCCCGGAGATTGAAGCGAGCCGAAAATTTGTTCAATCCAAATTCCTGAACTGAACTACTCGGTCAGCGAGCTGTCGCAAGCCGGGAGTTAACTTACTCGAGCGGCGTGAATCTCTGCCGCGGCAACGGCTTCCTGTAACTGCGACCCTGCGGCGGTGAGCTGACCATTCCACTCATTGGCTCGAATGCACCACATGACGGCATCTTGGGCTTGCTCTAATTCGCGGCGAGCATCGGCAGGGCCACTGTTACCCAACCGATTCAGCACGCGATCAGCGGCAGCGACCCATTGCTCGGCAAACTGCAAATGCTCGATTTCCTTTGCTAACTGACGAATCTCGGCACCCGGGTGAATTTGGGTCGGTTCCACGTCTTTAACGAGCGCTTCGGCGCGATCGGCTGCTTCTAAAAGTTCGTCACGCATCACACTGTGAATGTGAGATTTTCGAATTGCGGTTCGAAGGTTCTCGCACGCCTGCTTGGCGTTGTTGCGAGCGGCGAAGAAACGATCCTCGCTGCGGTGGCCCTTGTACTTTGCCTCAATCCGGCTGGTACGACTGGTTGTGTTATTGCTCATAGCAGTTCCTTCCCAGTAGGTGCTCTCACACATTCATTACATGTGACCATTGTGCACCCCAAACCACTTTTTTTCAGTTTTTACGGCATTGCGGAGAGGCCTCCATCAATGATCAACTCCTGCCCGGTCATGAAACTTGAGGCATCACTCGCAAGGAATAGGGCGGCCGCGGAGATCTCCTCGGCACGACCCCAGCGTCCCATGGGGACCCGCGACAAGGTTCCTGCTTCGGCTTCCTTGGTTGAACGCAAGAAATCCGTGAGGTCCGTCTCGATCCAGCCTGGAACCAGCGAATTGACTCGGACCCCTTGGCCGGCAAGTTCCACGGACAGGCTGCGGCTGAAGCTGATCACAGCAGCCTTTGCGGCACCGTAATGGGACATAAACGGGGACCCTCGAAGCCCGGCAACGGAGGACACGTTGATTACCGATCCATTGCCCGAATTGATCAGACGCGGGATCAAACCCTGGGTAATAGCGACGAGGGCATCCAGGTTCAGATTCATGGTCTTGCGCCAACCGGAGAGTCTCATTTTTTCCGTGGTGGCCATAAAGGAATTTCCACCCGCGTTATTGACCAAAATGTTGAGGACATCAAAATCAAGACTCGAGCAGATCGATTCCACTGCATCTTCAGAGGAAAGGTCCGCGGTGATCACCTGAGCAATACGACCCAACCCGGTAATTTCGTCTGCAAGTTCACCGAGTTTCTCCGCGTCTCGGGCAACTAAGGCCACATCCGCCCCGGCTTGGGCAAAGCTCAGGGCGATTGCCCGCCCGATTCCGCGAGACGCCCCGGTAACCAACGCAGTTTTCCCTACAAGAACTTGATCGGACATGTGTACTCCATTTCAGATACTGACAATTGAGGGTGATTGATGAGCTGTTGATGGCAAAGTTACCCGCAATTCACTTGGCGTGCGTGAGATTCTGCGGACCCGACCACAGCCCACTATGTTAGTCCTCATGCCAACAACTGATTCTGCCCCTTTCCGGGTTGGCCTACTGGCCTATGGAGCAATTGGCCATGAGCACAATTTGGCGGTTGCCGCGACCCCCGGCCTTGAACTTCGGGCGGTCGCAGACCTCAACCCCGACCGAGTCGTCGCCGCCCGTGAACTGGCTCCGCAGGCTTGCGCATTCGCCGACTCAATGGAAATGCTTGACAGCGGACTGATCGACATCGTCGTGATTTCAACCCCACCCAATAGTCACTTTTCCTGGGCCAAAGAATCCCTCAATCGTGGCTTGCACGTGATCTTGGAAAAGCCCATGGCTCTCACGGCCGAACAGTGCGATGAACTAATTGCCCTGGCCGACGAGAAAGAACGCGTATTGGTGGTGTATCAAAACCGACGATTCGATGCGGACTTTGTGACAATGCGACGACTGGTACAAGAAGGCGCAATTGGAGAACTGTTTTCCTATGAATCTTTCGTCGGCGGGTATTCGAGGCCGTGCGATTACTGGCACTCAATGTCCGATGTTTCCGGTGGAGCCATTTTTGACTGGGGCTCACACTACCTCGACCAAATTCTGAATCTGTTCCCCGAGCAAGTTGCCCACGTAAGTGGCCACAATCACAAGCGCCACTGGGACCATGTCACTAATGCCGATCATGCTGAGGTGGCTATCACTTTCGCTGATGGGCGTACCGCAAGTTTCGTGAACTCAGATCTTGCGGCGGCGCGCAAACCTAAGTTTTATGCACTCGGAACTACTGGGGCAATCATTGGAGAGTGGGATCCGGCCGCTGAACCTGCGGTTGCAGATCTTCCCGCGAAAGTTTTTCTGATCGATTCAGCCGGTACGCGAACGGAAATCGAACTTGATCTCGTAAAACCGTACGAGTTTCACCGGGAATTCGCAGCGTTACTGCACAGCCACGAGTCGATGCAAGTGCGTGCGGTTGATTCACGCGACGTCGTTGCCCTCATGGAGGCCGCGGAGATTTCTGCCGCGCGAAACGGAATGCCTGAGTCTCCTTTACTACTCAATAACTGAGAAGGCAGACTACGCATATGTCTGACCAAGGAACCGTTAATTGGGGATTTATTGGCGCCGGCGGTCTTGCAACTGGGACTACCGCAAAATCACTTCACAATGCACACAACGCGAACCTGTATGCCGCTGCTGCACGTGATGAAAGTCGAGCACTCGGTTTGTCACCGAAGATCGCCTACGACTCCTATGAAAAACTCATCCAAGATCCAAATATTGATGCGGTCTACATCTCGTTAAATAATGACGCGCACCTTCCTTGGATTCTCAAGTCCCTGGACGCCGGCAAACATGTTCTTTGCGAAAAGCCCATGGTACTCAACGCTAGTGAAACAATCAGTGCCTATGCGCACGCGAAAGACAAGGGCTTGCTGTTGGTTGAAGCGGTGTGGTCGCTGTGGCACCCACGCGCACAGCGCGTACAGGAACTTGTCTCAAGCAATGCGATCGGCGCACCCACGAACTACTTGGGCACTTTCACATTTGACGGAGTAACAAAAGGTAACTACCGACTCGATCCCAATATGGGTGGCGGTGCGCTCTACGACGTGGGGATTTACCCGCTGCACGCACTCGTAGCCCTGCTCGTCGAG
>DEZY01000118.1:1693-7954 GCA_002365735.1 Actinobacteria bacterium UBA3120 | reverse complement strand
CTCGCCGAGGATACGCAGTACTCGCTCACCCAGGCGGACGCTGAAAATCATGGGGAGCAGGTCGACATGACCATGAAAGCTCAATTCGACTTTGAAAACTCGCGCTCCAAGGGATCGGGAGCGATCGTTGCTTCATTCGCCATGCACCCGTCACAACGCTTTGTGCTTCAGGGCAGCGAAGGTGAAATTAGCCTACCCGCAGATCAAGCTTTCACCAGTTTCAATCAAGCCAGTGAATTGACCCTTACGGTCGATGGGCACAGGACCACTGAGCACTTTGAACCCGTTGACCCTTATCAACTGATGTTTGAGAATGTGAGTGATCGAATTAGCGGAAACGGCGGTTGGCTTCCCAGTCCTTGGCAATCGATTCAGGTGGCGAAGATTCTCGACCAGACCTTCAAGTTGGTGCGGGAGTCCGCTTAACAACTTGAATCACAATCGCAATCGTGATCAGCAGCTCGACGACCACAATCGCCGCCGAAATTGCACCGGGGATCTCTAGGACCGAAGCAATTACCGCAGTGTTTGCCATCAAGACCATTCCACCCACGGCAACACCGAGTGGCGCGGTGGGGGCTTTCTTCGCTAGTCGCGCGGCGATGGGTGCCGTAATGACTCCGCCAATCACCAAACCCAGAACAGCCAGCCACGGGACACCGGCTTCCCCTGCCCCAAAAAGGAACCCGATGGATGCTGATGCCGCAACGAGGAACTCTGAAGCGCTCACCGTTCCCACAATCCGGTGCGGTTTGTGTCGGGTCACGGTCATAAGAGACGGGGTCGCAACGGGCCCCCAGCCCCCGCCACCGGTTGCATCGACAAAGCCACCGAAAAGACCAATTGGCCACAGATTTCGCGTGCGTAATTTCATGGCTGGGAAGAGTGACTTGCTGTAACCGAAGCGAGCAATAATGGTGAGCCCGAGCAAAAACAGAATCGCTGCCATCCAGATTCGGGCGCCGTCCAGTGCGATATTGGTCAGGACTACCGCACCGATAAATGCGCCAACTGCACCGGGCACTCCCACCGTAATCAGTACCCGCCAATCGACATTACCTTCACGCCAATGACTCACCCCTGAGACCAAGGTGGTTACTACTTTGGCAGCGTGCGTGCCAGCAGATGCGGCAACGGCACTGTATCCAAGTACCGTGAGCAGGGACGCTGAAGTGATGCCAAATCCCATGCCGAGTAGTCCGTCAACAAATTGCGCCGCGGCCCCAACAAGCGCGAAGAGAGTGACGGTGAGGAAGTCCATGAGAGAAACTTAGGCGATCAGGCGTACATGCGATGCCAGGCACTGCGGAAGTTGGCCCGGATCACCTCGTGGTAGTTGGGCGCAAACTGACGAACTTCCCCGACACCGCTACCACTCCAGTCGGGTAATTCGCCGTTGAGAACCCACGCGGCCTGTCGAGCCGCACCGTCAGCGACGTATTCCCCGGCGGGTGGCACTTCAACCGGCGCATTGAACATGGTCGAAGCAACTCTGCCCACGGCTGGGTTTGCAGCCGCCCCACCAATTAGGATCACTCGGTTTACCGAGGCTCCTGCCCGGGTAAGAGCGTCCACTGCGTCCGCTAAGCCACCGAACATTCCTTCAATTGCACTTCGAGCAATATTTTCTGGTGTCATGTTGGCCCGGGTCATGCCGTGCAGAGAGCCTTGTGCATCGGGCAAATTTGGAGTCCGTTCACCATCGAGATACGGAATAAAAGTCAACCCGCCGGCACCCGGTGCTGCCATTAATGCGAGCCGCGCAAACTCGTCAAAGTTCACTTTGAGCATCGCCGCTGTCGCCGTCAAGATTCGCGCGGCATTGAGGGTGCACACAAGTGGCAGAAAGTTTCCGGTCGCGTCAGCAAAGCCTGCGACGAATCCTGATGGATCCTGGGTGGGTGTACTCGATCCGGCGAATGCTGTTCCCGAAGTTCCCAGAGAGACCACGACGTCACCGGGTTTAACACCCAGGGCTAATGCGGCTCCCATATTGTCTCCGGTCCCCGGACCAATCACAATGTCCTCGCGACCGATCCCGACTGCTGTTCCGACGATCTCGCTGGGACCTGCAACTCGGGGCAGCGCAAGTTCGTGACCGAGTGCAAGTTCGACCAAGTCCTGCCGGTATTCACCGGTTAAGGGCGACCAGTAGCCGGTCCCACTGGCGTCACCACGATCTGTGGTGGGCTCGCTGGACTTGCCCGTCAATATCGCGGTCAAGTAGTCGTGTGGCAACACAACACTCCGGGTGCGTTTCGCATTTTCTGGTTCGTGTTGGGCCATCCACTTTAACTTTGACACCGTGAATGCCGCCACGGGGACACTGCCCACTGCCGTTGCCCAGGCAGAGGGCCCGCCAAGTTCCTGCACTAAGTCCTCGGCTGCCTGCGCGGATCGAGTGTCATTCCACAACAGCGCATCGCGCACAACTTCCTGGCTCGAGTCAAGGGCCACCATGCCGTGTTGTTGACCCGCGACACTGAGCGCGGATACACCGTCAAGGGTCTGTGGCAAGATCGAACTCAGTGCATCCCACCAGGCTTGCGGGTTGACCTCGGTGCCCTCCGGATGCGGGGCCCTAGCTTCGCGGATCAATTCTCCCGAGCGCGCGTCCCGAACCACAATTTTTACCGACTGCGTTGACGAGTCAATACCGGCGACAAGGGTGCGGTCGTTCGACGTACCGCCAACAGCGCTCATAGGACTAGCCTAGGGCTTGGGAGATAGGGGATAGCACCATTTACTCGCGCTGGTGTTCACCATCGTGGCAGCGCCTTCCCGGGGTTTAAGATTCCCAGTGGATCCCACGCCTGCTTAATGCGGGAGTGCAAATCAATAGATACCGAGTCCAGCTCGCGCGAGAGCGCCTCTCGCTTGAGGTTTCCCACCCCATGCTCACCGGTAACAGTGCCATCAAGTGACAAGGCGACTTCCAAGATGTCGTCAAAGGCAAGGAGTGCTCGCGCGCCAGCTTCCTGGTCCCCACGCTCGGTCAGAATCGTCGGATGTAAATTCCCATCACCTGCATGACCAAATGTGCAAATGGTGACATCGTGTTTTCCCGCGACATCTTGGATTCGCACCATTGCCTCCGCCAGACGTGAACGCGGCACCGCGACGTCGTCGAGTAACCAATCCCCTTGTGCCTCCATGGCGAGGATCGCCATTCGCCGAGCGCCAAGCAGCATTTCCGACTCTGCCTCGTCCTCAGATCGATGCGTCAATGATGCCCCATTGTCGTCGCAGATCTGCAAAAGTCGATCCGCATCAGCAAGTGCGCTTCCATGTCCGGAGTCAGTCTGCGCAACGAGCAGCGCGCCTGCATTAACGTCGAGTCCCATGGGTCGCCAATTCTCCACCACCTGCAACGTTTGCTGATCCATGAGTTCGAGCATGCTCGGGGTGAGCTCGGCCATGATTGCAGCTGTCGCTCGGCCCGCATCCGCTACCTGATCAAACACCGCAACCGCGGTTGTTGCAGGGGGTGGCAGGGGGCGCAGACGAAGCCTGGCCATGGTAACGATTCCCAACGTTCCTTCCGAGCCCACGACCAGCCCAGCAAGGTCGTACCCGGCAACACCTTTGATTGTGCGGCGACCTAGCCGGGTCACTTGGCCGTCGGCCAATACAACTTCGAGTCCTAAGACTGCATCGCGGGTCACTCCGTATTTGACGCAACATAAGCCGCCCGCATTTGTGTTGACATTGCCACCGATTGAACAGAAATCTTTGCTAGCCGGGTCGGGCGCGTACCACATGCCTGAGCGACCGACATGTTCACGCAGTTCCGAATTGAAAATTCCTGGCTGGGTCTCGACGTATCCATCGGTAAGATTTACATCTAGTACATCTCGCATCCGCTCGACGCAGAGAACAAGTGAACCCTCGATCGCGTTGCTCCCGCCGCTAAGTCCTGATCCCGCTCCGCGGGGAACCACTGGCACCCGATTCTTGTGCGCAGCCGCCATGACCGTTGCAACCTGCTCGGTAGAGCGCGGGAATACGACGCCTATCGGCTCGGCCGCTACTGAACCGGTTGAGCGATCCCGAGAATAAGAACGCAAAATATCTGGATCGGTGACGATATCACGATCATCGAGCGTGGAATCGCACACTTTCATCAGAGAATCTTCGGGTGTCATATGGCCCAGCGTACTGGCGCTAGTTCTGCGGCATGTGGATAACGGCGCCTTGGGTTTGCTCCACTTCGAGTAGTACGCGACCTCCAGTTATTCAGGCAAGCACATGCCGACCTGCAGCCTTAGATTTAGTCAAACCGTGCAGGTGCAGACCTGGCGCTCCCACTCCTTGGACATTAGGCCCCTGTCGAAAACCCCAAAGCTCGGATTAACTCGCCCCAATAGGAATCTCATCTGGGCCCCAATCGCGTCCGTCAACACGGGGACAGATGTTGCTTGAGCGGGGACACTTCGCATTTCTAGATCACGGAAAACTCCCCTGAGCTTTACCGCAACATTTCCGTCGGTTGATTTAGCAATCCGGTCAATAATCTCTGGAAGCGCCCGACAGGATCTTTTTTGATACAACTCGTACGGACTTGTCTGCGTCAAAATTCGCCACCTGCATAAACGGGGTGAGACGCTTGGTCGAAGCTTTCTTACCGAATCATCGCATCTGATGGTGATTTCGATCTGGCTTATACATAGACCGCTGGTTCCCTTGTGAACCTGCAGATCGTGGTTCGCAAGAAGTAACCCGCATCAGCCCAGGGCAGGCCCGTGACCAGATGTGCGGTCATGGGCCTCCCCTTGTTTTCACGTAATGCGCACCTGATGAAATGACACCATGATCGAACTGCTCCTGCGCGTGCTTCCACTGGCATTGGGAGCAGCGATTACCCCTTCGCTTTTTGCCGTCCAGTTGCTGATCGTCTCTAACGATCCCTGGCGCGCGCGGGCTCTGGCCGCCTTCTTGGGATCCGCGTGTGCATTTGGAATCGCAGTTACGGTCCTTTTACTTGGCTTCGCTCAACTACCGGTATCTGGTGGTGGAACGGACTCGCTCGACGGAGTCATCCGACTCATCGCAGCCGTCCTGTTTGGCGCCGCAACTATCTACTTCTTCGTGCCCCACCCCGGAATTCAATCAAAAGTTCAGGCAAGCATCGAGCGCCGAGTCACTCGGGCAAAAGCAATTGATTTTTTCGGCATCACTTTCGTGCTCAGTATTAAAGATTTCTCATCGTTCATTTTGATAGTCGCAGCAATGCATGACATCGCGGTGGCCAGTGTTGATTGGCCATACAAAGCCGTCGTAATTTTACTTGTTTTCAGCATGGCGCTTTCTACCGTGATCATTCCGCCGCTGATGCGCACGACATTGGGGACGCCCGGAAAAACGCTTCTCACGAGAATTTATACGTTGACCATGGAGCATCAGTTCTTTGTTATGGGACTGGTGTTTGCGACACTAACTATTTATCTCACCCTGTCCGGTATCCGAGCTTTGTAACTCAAGTTGGGAGAGCTTTTTCTGTGCAACAACTTTTACCTGGGCCAGTGGCTAATGTGGAATTCACAGCAACTTTGCTCAGATTCATAGCACAACTTATTGAACCGATGCTGGTTTTTGACACGCATCTGTAACGCTTGACTAAGCGAGTGGGCCCTCATACTTGTCAAAATCAATGTCTGGTCTGTTCGATTCCGCGGTCCCCTTGGTGCCGACCAGCGGATGTAATTCGTCGATCCACACTGTTGCCGCCACTGTCGAGGTTGCTACTCGCCGCACGTGCCCTCCCGAGAGCAAGTCACTCCCCATCGCGTGCAAGTGCAGTCCGGGGATAATCTCGCCATCCGTTAAGTCAGGAAATCTAAAGCCAACGAGCGTGCCATCCCATGAATCAAATTCAAATCGTGTTTCCCGCTCGAGCACTTCCCCGAGCGGTTCATGCTCGTAAGTCGGCGGGGCTTCAGTGCGAAGGATTACATCAGTGAAAGTTCCCACGATTTCGATCGCACACACGACTTGTTCGTGATTTACATGCGTTGACTCCAAGTACATATCTACTGCAATCAAAATCTGCTCCATGCTTGACCCGGTAGCAATCGACACAACGTGACCGACTCCACCGTGGGCTGCAATGCCAAAAGCAATTCCCTCATCCGGATCCAGTTCACGCGGCCGCCCATCAACCGGGATACACCACGCTGTTCCATTAATACTGACAATCTCCCCATCGAGATCATGCATCACCCCTATGCCCAGCCGACTCTGACCAAACTCTTCACCCGCCGT
>DEZY01000118.1:0-1547 GCA_002365735.1 Actinobacteria bacterium UBA3120 | reverse complement strand
CTCTGACCGAACTCTTCACCCGCCGTGGTAACAGCCGAATAATCTCCGTGAAAAAGAACCCCGGCACTCCCAGTCTGCGACACTTCGCCAGGTCTTTCTTCATGTGCGATCGCCGTACTTCTGGGCCGAGTTCCTAAATGGCGCTGCCCCCAGGATGCTCGAAGTCCCTCCAAAACATCATCACGCATGGGCGCACTCTAGATGCGGGGTGAAGGCCCGCGCGCTTGGGTGTCTTGCCCTCGCAACTAGTAGTCCATACGGCAGTCAGTTGCAATGACGTCGACGAGTTCACCTACGGAGGTCGGGTCAAGGGTGCCGTCGGCAAGCCAGGTCTGTTCCATCAGGGTCAGGTATCCCCGCGGGTTGGCTCGGAATGCCGTGCACACCTCGGCCTTAACGTCTTCTGGTTGTGAGGCCCAGATCGCTTCAGCGTCTACGTTGGTCGGGCCGCTACCACCGCGGGGGATAAAAGCTGCGGCTCCAGCACCTAGGAAGCCGATGATCACGAAAGCCGCGATCACCATTACGAATGGACGGGATGAGAAAATGCGCACAGCCCAACCGTACGCGATGCGCCCCGTCGCTTACGGGGTGTCTGTCAGTGAGGCGTGTAGTAGGTGTAAAAACCGCTCACGATCAACTTCGTAGATGACGCGGCAATTGGGTTCGCGGCCGCTGGATCCGCGTTCATCGACGATCGTTTGGCCCCGAGCGGGACCGTCCCCTGAAATGACGTCAACAAAGTGGCTCGCTTCCCGGGTGACGATAGTTGGTTCGATCGCAATTGCCATGGCTAGTGGGTCAGGTAGATCGAACCCGTCGAGCCTCGTTTCGTTTCGACAAAACTCGCGGAGGACGCCCTGGATGTCCACCGCAAAGGCGCCGAGCGTTCCCAGACTCCGAAGCTCGGCTGCGAGTCCATCGTGGATGACCGCATGGGCGGTGGAGATGTCCCAGCCGGCCATCTCAAATTGCAGGCCCGAGTTGGCAACGATATATGCCGCCTCAGGGTCAGCCCAGAAGTTGAATTCTGCTAGTGGAGTGACGTTGCCCGGCAGAACAGCTGTGCCGCCCATAGTCACCACGCGCTTGACCGAGTCGATGATTCCGGGCTCAAGGCGCAGTGCCAGGGCAAGATTAGTGAGCGGGCCAAGTGTCACAAGTTCGATCTCGCCTGGGTTGTCCATAATGACGTCGATCAGGGCTTGAACGCCTCGGAACGACGCTGGCTCGCGGCCGTGCAACGCAAGTCCAATATCGCCCATACCGTCTTGACCATGAACGTGGTGCGCGCTTTGTAGGTCCCGCATCAGTGGGCCATCGGCACCCACATGGATCGGCGCATTCGAACCAACCAAGTCCCGCGTATATAGAGCGTTTTGGGTGGCCTGCTCGATCGTGCAATTACCCGCAACAGTGGAGATACCCAACACGTCGATATCCGAGTGCCGCAACGCCATCACCAGTGCGACAGCGTCGTCGGTGGCCGTATCCGTATCGATAAAAAACTTGCGCTTAGCCATGGCCTGAACCTAGACGATGCGCAC
>DEZY01000040.1:1737-2921 GCA_002365735.1 Actinobacteria bacterium UBA3120 | reverse complement strand
CGATCAAATGGTGTACCTGTCTTTATTGAACTCTGCTGCCTCAGAGCACGCTGCTCGCCGGCGTGCCATGAAGTCGGCAACTGATAACGCAGAGGAATTGATCAAGTCCCTCAGCCGCGCAGCAAATGCTGCACGGCAAGCCGAAATTACCCAAGAAATCAGCGAAATTGTCGGTGGAGCCGACGCCCTGTCCGTATAGAGTCCCAGAACACAAGATAAGGAATAGCCATGACCGCAACAGCAGAAATCACCACAGGTGTAGGGCGCGTAGCACGTGTAACCGGCCCCGTTGTGGACGTCGAGTTTCCCGTAGAGGCGATGCCGGCGCTATTCAACGCGCTCAACGTCGATGTCAGCTTTGACCAAGGCGATGGCAATGGTGAGTCACACACCCTGGTGTTAGAAGTCGCCCTGCATATTGGGGACAACATGGTGCGCACGATCTCGATGCAGCCAACCGATGGACTAGTTCGTGGTACCGAGGTGCGCGACACTGGCGACGCGATTATGGTTCCTGTCGGCGATGTCACCAAGGGCCACGTGTGGAACACCCTAGGAGTCCCACTTGATGTCAAGGCTTCTGATCTTGATATAAAAGAGCGCTGGAGTATTCACCGCAAGGCACCCTCATTTGATCAGCTCGAATCAAAGACCGAGGTTTTCAATACCGGTATCAAGGTAATTGACCTACTCACTCCTTATGTAAAGGGTGGAAAAATCGGCCTGTTCGGTGGGGCCGGTGTCGGCAAGACGGTTCTCATCCAGGAAATGATTTACCGGGTTGCCGAGAACTTCGGTGGCGTATCGGTGTTCGCCGGTGTGGGGGAGCGCACCCGTGAAGGCAACGACCTCTTCCTCGAAATGACCGAGTCGGGGGTTATCTCCAAGACCGCACTTGTATTCGGCCAGATGGATGAGCCACCCGGCACCCGTCTGCGTGTTGCCCTGACCGCACTCACCATGGCGGAGTACTTCCGCGACGTGCAAAAGCAGGACGTGTTGCTATTTATCGACAACATTTTCCGCTTCACTCAGGCAGGTTCTGAAGTGTCAACTCTGCTAGGCCGGATGCCCTCGGCTGTGGGATACCAGCCCACGCTGGCTGACGAAATGGGTGTTTTGCAAGAGCGCATCACGTCCACTCGTGGTCACTCAATTACTTCATTGCAAGCCATCTACGTTCC
>DEZY01000040.1:0-1549 GCA_002365735.1 Actinobacteria bacterium UBA3120 | reverse complement strand
GTGAGGAGCACTACGCAGTTGCGGCACGGGTCAAGGAAATCTTGCAGCGTTACAAGGATCTTCAAGACATCATTGCCATTCTCGGCATTGATGAACTCTCCGAAGAAGACCGAGTCCTCGTAGGCCGGGCCCGCCGCATTGAGCGCTTCCTTTCTCAGAACATGTTCGTTGCTGAAGCCTTCACCGGCCAGCCTGGATCATTTGTTCCGGTCGAAGAAACCATTACTTCTTTCCGTGCGCTCGCAGATGGCGAATACGACCATGTCCCCGAGCAGGCCTTCTTCATGTGCGGTGGAATCGAAGACGTCGAAAAGAACGCAGCCGCATTGGCCAAGGAGAACTAAGGTGTCAGATCCACTTGTTGTTGCTGTGGTTTCGGCCGAACGCTCGATTTGGAGTGGTACGGCAAAAAGTGTTGTCGCGAAGACACCTGAAGGTGACGTTGGAATTCTGCGGGGCCACGAGCCTATGTTGGCGCTGCTTGTAGAAGCGCCGCTGCGGATAGAGCTCGAAGACGGAAGTAAAATTCTTGTAGCGGTACACGGTGGTTTCTTTTCCGTGGACAGCGACAGGGTCAACGTGATCGCGGAGGCGGCTGAACTCGCTCAAGACATTGATATTGATCGTGCGAAAGCAGCATTGTCGCGTGCCCAAGCACAAGAGGATTCAGAGGATCTTTCGCCTGTGCGTCGGGCTGAGGCTCGGCTTCAGGTGGCTAGCGCCTAACTCGGTCACGGCTTACTGCGAATTTGTTCCACCGGGCTTCCACAGTACGTCGCCGACACTGTCCTGATTTGCGACCCGGGAAAGAATGAAAAGCAAATCGCTGACCCGATTCAAATACGTTGCCGCGATCGGGTTTAGTCCGCCGTGGTAGGCATCAAGTGCTGCCCAGGTGGAACGCTCAGCACGGCGGGAAACAGTACGCGCGACATGCATGTAGGCCGCGGCTGGTGTGCCTCCCGGTAGGACAAAGGACCTTAGGGCCTCTAAACCTTCGTTGTACTGATCGCAGGCGGTTTCGAGTCGCTCTACGTAGGCATCGGTAATCCGCAGCGATCCACTCTCGTCATCCTTGATCGGCGTGCACAAATCCGCGCCCACATCGAAAAGATCATTTTGGATAGAGAGCAAAAGCGCGGCGATGTCCTCGCGCACCTCGCAGGTAGCTAAAATTACGCCGATTGCACAGTTGGCTTCATCGACGTCCGCATAGGCTTTCAAGCGCGGATCATTTTTGCCAGTCCTACTCATATCGCCAAGGGATGTAGTTCCATCGTCGCCGGTACGGGTATAGATTCTCGTCAAATTCACCACTAGCGCACACTATCGGTAGTCTGAAGTTTTGGCTCGCCTACCATTGCGTGGTGTCGGTATTTAGAATTGAGGGCGGATCGCCGCTCAGGGGAGCAGTTGCCGTACCCGGTGCCAAGAATTCTGTTCTCAAACTTATGGCGGCCACGTTGTTGGCGCCCGGCACTTCGGAGCTGATGAATGTCCCTGACATTGAAGATGTCGCAATCATGTCAGAGTTACTACGAAGGCTTGG
>DEZY01000181.1:2069-12482 GCA_002365735.1 Actinobacteria bacterium UBA3120 | reverse complement strand
GAGCGTTGATGCGGCTGGTGTCCAACAACTTACGCGGCATTCCATCTGGTTTGCTGGAATCCCACTCGAGTCCACCCTCAAAACCAACGACACCGGCTACTGCTTCGGCGAGTTCACGAATCGGCAGGTCGTCACCCCAACCAACGTTGATGGTTTCATGTGAGTCGTAATTTTGCAGGAGCATCAGGCAGGCATCGGCGAGGTCGTCCACGTGTAAAAACTCACGTCGGGGTGCGCCGGTTCCCCACAGAGTTACCGACTTCACGCCACTTTCTTTCGCTTCGTGAAAACGACGAATGAATGCGGGAAGCACATGTGAAGTTTCCAAGTTGAAGTTGTCTCCAGGACCATAAAGATTTGTTGGCATCGCCGAAATCCACTTGCGTCCGTACTGGGTGCGGAAAGCTTCGATGTAATAGATGCCGGCAATCTTTGCCATGGCGTAGGCCTGATTGGTGGGTTCAAGTGGCCCGGTCATCAAACTTGACTCACGGATCGGCTGCGTCGCGTGACGGGGATAAATGCAACTTGAGCCCAGAAAAAGAAAACGCTCAACATCCGCCGAATGCGCACCGTCCATTATGTTGGTTTGAATCAACATATTGTCTTTAAGGAAATCAACAGGGTAGGTCGAGTTCGCCATGATTCCACCGACGCGCGCAGCGGCATCGATCACAATGTCAGGCTTGGCTTCGTTGACCGCATCTATGGTCGCATCACGCTCACGTAGATCAAGCTCACCCGAGGTCCAACCAACGATCTCACCGGCACCTTTTGCTTCAAGGGCCCGGACGAGTGCGGAACCGACAAGACCGCGGTGGCCGGCTACATAGACCTTGGTATCAGCCCAATTAATTTTCCTTTGAGATTCACTCACCAGTGCATCTTTCCATAGAGGTATATGTGCTGTGCGCTGCTCCTCGGTAAAAAGTAGAGTGCCCATATGCGGGTTATCACAGTAGAAAAACTTGAATCCATCTTGAGCCGGATCGGCGACAACCCCAGAGTGGTCGCAAGTGGGAACTTCGCCACCCCAAAGACACTGCTCAGGGCTGTCGATTCAGTCTTTCCGACCTATCGACTCAACATGCTCAACGCGCAGCCAGGGATACCAAACCGGGAAGGTATTACCTATGAAACTGCCTTTGTCGGCCCAGGGATGCGCCACCATGAACGACTCGTGTACATCCCGGCTCGGTTGAGCTTGGTACCAGAACTATTCCGAGATCATTACAAGCCAGACGTGGTGCTTTTGCACACCTCTAGTCAGCGCTTTGACACCGTGAGTCTGGGGACCGAGGTCAATATTTTGCCGGCGGCCATTGAGGCGGTGCGCGAACGTGGTGGTCTGGTTATCGCACAGGCGAACACGCAGATGCCGTACACCTATGGCGACGCTCAGGTGTACCACGACGACATTGACTTCCTGGTGGAAGTGGACGAGCCCCTTGACGTTCATGAGCCCATTGCACCCAGCCCGGTGAGCCAGGCAGTAGGTGAAGGGATTGCGGCTCGAGTAGGTGACGGATCAACAATGCAAATGGGAATCGGCGAGGTTCCCAATGCTGTGGTGAGTCGCCTCGTGGACCGCAAGGGACTACGAATCTGGACCGAAATGTTCAGTGACGGGGTACTTGACCTTCACAAAAATGATGCACTCGATCAAGATCGCCCACTGACCGCATCTTTTCTTTTCGGCTCACGCGAACTTTATGACTGGGTACACATGAACACCCGCATTCGCATGATGCGCACAGAGTTCACCAATAACCCGGGGAGGATTGAAAAGCAGGCGCTCATGACCAGCGTGAATAGTGCATTACAAGTTGATCTTTTAGACCAAGCAAATGCGAGCCGAATCAAAGGACGCATCTATTCGGGATTCGGTGGCCAAACCGATTTTATTGTTGGCGCACTACATTCGCGCGGTGGTCAATCCTTTATCGCCTTACCGTCGTGGCATGCAAAAGCCGATACGTCAACGATTGTTCCTTTGCTGGAAGAACCGGTGACCAGCTTCCAACACAGTGCGGTGGCAACGGAGAATGGAATCGCCGACATTTTCGGTCGCAGCCAGGCTGTTCAGGCAAGGAACATCATTAAATATGCAGCCCACGAAAACGTAAGGGACGACTTAACCAAGGCCGCTGTGGACATGCGTTTATTTGAGCATTAGTCGGCCAGTGGTCAATACCGACTAGTCTTAACTCGTGTTTGGAAACCGAAACAAGACCCCACTGCCACCCTCGAAATACCGCATGGGCGGTAAGCACTTTATGAAGGATAAAACGTTCATTAAGACTGCGGTGCGAGATGTGAAGCGGCTCGAGCGGTACTGCGACCTCAACCCCGAGTCTTCATTGCTGGACTGGGGAAGTGGTGCGGGTCGCCTGGCAATCGGGGTTAAGGAGCATTTCCCATCCATCCGGGACTATCACGGGGTTGATGTGCAGCGCGAACTTATCGACTGGGCACAAGAAAATCTTGCCGGTGAGGGATACCGCTTCACCTATGTAGACGTCAGTAATGAGCGGTACAACCCGGACGGTTCACCCGAGCGCACCCTCAGTGCCGATCCGCACAGCGTGGACGTTTTCTATGCCTATTCGGTATTTAGCCACATGAATGCGGCCGACACCGCCGGGTACCTGCAATTATTGGGCCAGGCCCTCACCACGAGCGGTAAAGCATTCGTCACCTGCTTTGTGGAAGAAGATGTACCCGAGTGGGATGAAAACCCAGCCGGGTACGGCCCCCTTGAGTGGAAAGGGCGGCTGCACTGCACCCGCTTCTCCCGCCAGTACTTTGAATCCCTCATAAACGCAGGGGGGCTGGCAGTTGACCGATTTGAATACGGCCGGGAAACGGATGGCCAAAGTTTATATGTTTTACGGCGTCGCTGAAAGCAAATCTGACCTGCATGGGTTAAGTTAATGGGCACTCCCCCCAACCACGAAGGAATTCACAATATGCGCCGTGCCATGGCCGTGACCATCAGTTCTGCATTTATCGCTAGTTCACTCGTTGGCATAGCTGCCTCAACAACAGCAACCGCTGCGCCCAATCCGGTGCCGCCAGCCCAATTCGGCTTGCACGTGCCCGAAATCGCCAACGGTGTTGTCCCAGGCGTGAGTTACGGCTCGATCCGAATTTGGGACTCGGGCGTCACGTGGGGCCAGGTGCAACAAGCGAAGAACAAGTTTTGGTGGGACGGTCTAGATCGCGCAATCGGCAACGCCAATGCCCAGAACGTCAGCATTCTTTACGTGTTGGGTTCCACCCCGAAGTGGGCGGCGTCCAACAAGAAGCAGGGAACGTACCCAAATAAGGGAGCGGCATCCATGCCGAAACTCAAGGACTGGAAAACCTGGGTCAACGCCGTTGTCAACCGATACGGAGACAGCATCGAGTCTTACCAGATCTGGAATGAAGCGAACCTGAGTGATTTTTGGCAAGGAACGCCAAAGCAAATGGCAACGCTCACTAAAGAAGCATCGAAAATTATTCGTAAAGGCGACCCAACAGCCAAGATTGTCAGTGCCAGCACCACATTGCGCCTGGAGTCTGCATACGAAAAGTTTTTCCCCCCTTACCTCAAGGCGCTGAAGAAAGACAAGTGGCCGGTAGATGCAATCGCGGTCCACAGCTACCCAGATGGTCAGGGCAATCCAGGAACACGCGCGGATCTGATTAGCCAGGTAAAGGTTCAGTTAAAGAAGTCCAAAGTTCCCTCCTCCAAAGAACTCTGGGACACGGAAGTCAACTACGGAATTAAAGGACCAGGGAAAAAGATCAAGGGTCGATCGATTACCGGGGCGAACGCCGCTTCATGGGTCGCTCAAACCTACTTGGACAACCTACGCCTTGGCGTTGACCGCTCCTACTGGTACTTCTGGTCCCCGGCAACGAATCGGATCGGGATCACCATGCAAGATGGCACCACGGGCGCCATCGGCTACCAAACCGCATTCGACTGGATGAGTGGCTCCTTCTACAGCTGCTCAAGTGGAACACTCAACACGTGCAACTTCGGCGACAATATCAACGTTTCTGTGGTCGTGTGGGCTTCCCAAGGTACCCAGGCTTACACTGTTCCGGCTAATGCTTCAATTTCTTGCAATGCGCTTAACCAGTGCAGCGCAGTGACCCCAGGACAGTCAATCGCGATAGGAAATATGCCCACATGGTTCGGAACAACCGCAACTCAAAATTAGTTGTACTTGCCGCGGGGATCTCGGCACTCGCGCTGACCTTGACCGCATGTGGGTCAAGTTCGGACAGTGCAGACGCCACGGCAACCACTTCGGATGCGCCTGCAGAAGTAGAAGTAGTTGATGGCGTACCAGCAACCCTGGTCGGCATGCACATTGAAGGTGCCGAGGGTGGAGCATGGGCGGCAGCGCCGTTTGGTGCACTTCGCATGTGGGACAACGGAACTGCGTGGAGCCAAATTGAACTCGCAAAAGGCGAATTCAAATGGGGCAACATTGATGGATTAATCGAAAACGCAACGTCAAAAGGCATGACCGACATCATGATGGTGCTGGGGACAACCCCGGAGTGGGCAGCCAAAGAAATCAATGATTCGGATTACCCGCAACCGGGAGCTGCAAGTGCACCCGCAAATATGGCGGACTGGGACGACTGGGTCAGCGCCGTAGTTGATCGCTACTCCGATTCCTTTACCTCCTATCAAATCTGGAACGAAGCAAACCTGAAGAATTTTTTCAATGGCACGCCAGCCGAAATGGCTGACATGACCAAACGCGCCTACGACATTATTAAAGCGAAAAACCCGGAAGCCCTCGTAGTTGCGCCCTCACCCAGTACCCGCCTGACCGGGGCGTTCAATAAATTCTTCCCTGCGTATTTAGAAGAGCTTGGTAAACTTGATTGGCCCGTTGACGTGTTCGCCATTCACACCTATCCAAAAGCTGATGGCGATCCGGTGGCCCGCGGGGCACTAATTGAGGCCGCACAGAAGGTTCTCACCGCATCGGGTGCGCCCGAGCTTCCATTGTGGGATACAGAATTGAACTACGGGCTGGCTGGTCCAGGAGATCTGCCAAAGCAAGACATCGAGGGCGCTGACGCGGCCGGGTTTGTGGTTCGGACCTACATTGATGATTTGCGCTACGGAATTGATCGCTCCTACTGGTACATCTGGTCACTGGGGGCATATGACCTTCTCGGTATTCAAGCTTTCCCAGGCTCCGACGGTGAACAAGGTTTCTTCGCAATTGATAACTGGGTGGTTGGTGCCTCCTACGACGGCTGCGAAGAGTCGGGTAATTCGGTGATCTGCAATTTCAGCGCGGCTGGCTCGAGTTGGATAGTGGCCTGGGCGCAAACCGGAGAAGCGCCCTACACAACCCCTGAAAACTCCCAATTGGTGTGCGATCCCCTAGCAAATTGCCAAGAAGCAGCCGGTGGCAGTGAAATCACTCTCTCTGAAGTTCCGGTGCGCGTGTACTTGCAGTAGGCGGCTTTACCTGCCGTAGCGTGCTGGCAATAGACCCACCCACTGGTAACGTGAGGGTGTGAGTCAAGTTGACGAAGGTGGTGCAGAACCGGCAACAGACGGCCCTGATCCACTCACAGATACCGGAACCTGGCGCAGGATTGCACGTGAAGCGCACACCCAAAGCGGTTGGGCAACACCCAATAATCACAGTGATCGGCCGATCCGACTCCGCGATCCATTGCGGGTGTACGCAACCCGCGCGTTCGTGTGGGACTCCACCGCAATCGTTGCGGCCGCCACAATTGGTTTTGTACTTCGGTGGACGATCCCGTACAACCTGAATGTCTCTGACGGAACCTACGTCTTTTTCGCATTGGTGGTCGTGTTCTCATGGATTGTGGCGTTGGTGGTGCGCGGCGCGTACGACACCCGCGTCCTTGGCGTTGGCTCTGAAGAATTCAAACGGGTCGTTACGGCCTCAGCTGGACTCTTTGGAGCTGTAGCGATTGTGGCTTTCGCGCTCAAATTGGATCTTTCACGTGGTTTTGTTTTGATCACATTTGCGGCTGGCTTACTTTTCCTTTTGGTAGATCGTTGGATCTTGCGGTCGTGGTTACGCCACGAGCGGCGTTACGGGAACTACCTGCACCGCACCATGGTGATTGGTGTCGGTGAACGTCAGAGTGAAATTGTGGACATGCTCGATCGTGACCCGGTTGCGGGCTTCACGGTCGTTGATGTTGCCCAAGAGGCAGATGCCGATGCAACCCACGAGCAGGTTGACCAGTGGCTAGATCAAATAATGGCCCGCATTGGCCTCAATGACGTAGATACGGTTGCAATTGCCGGAACACCGGCACAAGGCCAGGAACTCATTAAGCGCCTTTCTTGGCGGCTCGAAGGACCTCGAATCGATTTACTGGTCGCGCCAACCCTCGGTGACTTTGTCGGCCCGCGCGTAACCATTCGCATGCAAGCAGACCTACCTTTGATTCACCTTGATGAGCCGCACCTCACCGGACCCAAGCGGGCCATTAAACGGGCACTCGACATTTCTATTGGTGTTCTACTTTTTTTGTTGTTCACCCCTTTTATGTTGATTGCGGCAGTGGGAACATTTTTTTCCAGTCGCGGCCCAATTTTTTACCGGCATCAGCGCATTGGTCGTGGCGGTGAAGTAATTAATGTGGTGAAATTCCGGACCATGTTTGTCGGATCCGATCAAAAACGCGAAGAAGTGATTGGTGTCCCGGACGAGCGAATCAGTGAGCGCTATAAAAATGACCCGCGCATCACCGGATTTGGCAGGTTCCTCCGACGTTGGTCGATTGACGAGATGCCGCAGATCACCCATGTGATCGGCGGCAGCATGTCCTTGGTGGGTCCCCGACCGGTATTACTCGACGAAATCCAACTTTTTGGCGATGAGGATCACCGTCGGCACTTAACCAAGCCAGGGCTCACCGGCTTGTGGCAGGTTTCCGGGCGCAAGGCGGTGGACTGGGATGAGCGGATGCGCATGGATCTGGATTACGTCGAGCATTGGTCCCCAGCCCTTGACCTGGTGATTGTGGCCAGGACCGTCAAAGTGGTACTCACCGGCAGGGGGGCGTACTAGCAACCCGAAGCTGGCCCGCACATTGCATATACTCAAGCGGTGTCTTCCCGTAAACCCCTGATCTGGGGAGTAGCAGCCTTGGTTGCGATCGTCGGTGGATTTGTCTTTTGGTTACAAATGGGCCTACTTGCCTCCCTAGGCGCGTTGGCGTTGAGTGGGATGGGCCTACAGAGCCACCTGGGAAATGCGGCCGACGGGCTCACCAGCGGAGACTACGCAGCCGGGCAAGCGGAGTTCGAGCAGGCCGATCGCAGTACTGAATTAATTCTTAAATCAGTGGACACATCCCAAGTTGCCCTCATTGAGCACCTGCCCGGGATTAATATCGCGGTACAAAACTGGCGCTTGTCCGTAGGCGCGGCCCATAGCATCTCAAAGGCGACCGGCGACCTGATCACCCTGTACGGTGATCTCTCCGGAAAATCGGGGGGTACAAAAATTTTCTCCGACGGCGCAGTTGACTTAGTCCGGCTGGCAACGTTGCCAGCACAAAGCGCACAGCTAAAAGGACAGATCGACGGGGCTGCTGCGAACTTAGAAAATATTGTTGCGACCACATTTTTCTCTGACCCACTGGCGCGGATTCGCGACCGTGCACTGCGTGAAGTTGTACCCATTCAATCCGGGGTGGACACGCTTAATGAAATCACCCCGTCTTTACCGGACGCTTTGGGTGCGAACGGGACTAAACGTTACTTGATTGCAATCGGCAATCAAGCGGAAATGCGAGCCTCCGGCGGAGCCCCATTGTCACTTGTCATGGTGGAGTTTGAGGGCGGGCGTGTGTCCATTCCGATTAAAGGTCAAACCAGTACCCAATTGTTCCCACCGATCAACGCCAAGGTGAATTGGTTCGGTCCAGCGTTAAACCCTTTCTTTCCTCAAAACCCTCGCGACAGACCTTTTGTCAATACGAATACGCATCCCAACTTCCTCTACAGCGCCCAGGAAATGATGGCCGCCTGGTCGGGCGAGTGGGATGGCCCGAGTTACCCCGAAGTTGATGGTGTGGTGACCCTTGACCTCACGGCGATCGCCGCAGTGCTCGATGCGACGGGGCCGATTCAATCAGATGTATTCGGTGAAGTTACCGGTGAACGGATTGGTCAGATTTTACTCATTGATGCGTATCAAGATTTTGGTCAAGAAGATGCCGACATTCGGCAGCAAGCAAATCAAGTGTTACTTGATCAACTACTGGCTCGGATCCTCTCCGGTAGCGACTTAATTAACGCGGGCCAAGCGATTTTTAGCACGGCACCGGGGCGACATTTCCAAATGTTTATGAAAGACCCAATTCTTGAGCGGCTAGCACTGCAGAGCAATGCAGCCGGTGTAGTTTCTGATCCCCACGTGGGTGACTGGTCCGCGCTCTATACGCAGAATGGCAATGCAAGTAAGGTCGATGTTTTTCAACAACGCAATGTAGTGGTGAATGTGAACTTGGAAGCTGACGGCAGCGCCCGGGTCACCCAGCAACTCACACTCAATAATGCAACCCCGGCGGATCGAGCTGAGGGACCCCCTGAGCGGATGGGGTATGAAACTTCGTGGCTTAAAAGTGCCTATTACCTATATGTGCCAGATTCGGCCACAAAATTTAAACCGTCCTACCCGGTGGGCTTTACGGTGCGACCATTTAGGGGTCACCGACAACTCGGGGGTGGCTGGGTTGATGACGGCTTCGGGCATCGATTTATTCGCCTCGTGGGTTGGACTCCACCCGGTGGCCAGAGTGCGGTGTCGGTTTCCTATGAATTACCAGCCGGCACCTTTAGTGACGGGGATACCAGCGGCGATGTGCGCACGTTGACTTATCGGGTGCAAGCCGAAGTGCAATCCCTGCTCAATGACTCAACGATCACCTTCCAAGTCACTGGGCCAGCCGGCTTTACACCAATTCGGCAGCCTGGAATGCAGATTGTCGACGCAACCGGAACAGTGTCGGCCGTGCAGTCAGGTCCGGTTAACGCCGAAATAGGCTTCAAGCGATGAAAAACAACCGACTGCTCGTGATTCTTGGTGGCCTCACGGCAATAGCTATCGCCCTGATTTTCCTTGTACCTGTGGCGGGGTTCATCGTCACGATTGTGCTGTTGTCGATTGTCCCACCATGGGGGCGCGGGCGCCTTGAGCGGTTCATCATTTCCTCAATCGTTATCTTGGCATTGATCGCTGTGATTTATCCGCGAGCTAGCGCCATGCCGATTGACTCATTAACAGCGCGTGTGACGTTAACTGGAATTTTGCTGGGGGCTTTGTCCCTGCGTTTAATTCCTCGGTTGCGCTACGTACCGGTGAGTGCGCCAACCCTTGTGGAAGTGATGCTGCTGGGACTGTTTATCGGCACCGCTGGGTGGATTCTTGGCTCCTATGTCGGGCGCAATGACTACGAAATGCTCAGTGGCCTCTTTTTCTCCGGTTGGGATAATCAAGGGCATTTCACAACTTTTGCCAATACCTACATGCAACAAAGTAGTGCCTGGACCACGATCGACGGAAGTGAAGCCTGGAATCAGTGGTACCCATCACTACACAGCACCGTGTGGGCGTTGAGCGAGCGCGCAGTGGGATCTGCGGACCTTAGTCGGATTGGATTGTTGTGGCCGTTCATTATCTGGTCAGCAGTGACATTTGCCATGTGCATGATGTTCCTTGCCTGGATCGCAGGTGACCTCGCACGCCGGGTGAGCGGGAAAAAATACGCCAAGCAAGCATCGGTGCTCGCCGTGTTTGCCACCGGAATGTTCACGCTGCTGGGCAGTCCAGCCCTGTTTTTCAACGCGGGATTCACCAACTTTGTGCTGGGGGTAACAATCATCGCCACGGCCACCTACATCAGCACACGCAGTATGCGTAGTGCGGTGACATATGGCTGGTTTGTGATCCCGGCTGCGACCGTTGTGGTGATCAATTTGTGGACCCCGATGGTGATCGGACTTATCCCAGCCGGGGTTGTCGTTTTGATTGCGATGTGGACCCTGAAGCCTTCGCGGGCGCTGTTGTGGGTCGCCGGAACCTTTGTTCTCGGAGCCGTTCTGGCATTTCAACAGATTCAAGCAATCGTTCGGCCCGGGTCAAGTGCTGGTGAACTCAGTTCCGACATTGGCGCAGTAGCAACCGGGATGGTGCCGTTCAACATTGCGTTAGGCATCGCAGCACCAGTACTTGCCGCGATCGCGATCCTGATGCTGTGGAAGCGCAGTTGGCCACTTGCCATTGCAATTGGCGCTCCGGCAATCATGATGGCCGTCCTGGCGGTCATATTCATTCCGGGAACGGACGCAGCCAACGTGAGTCGGGTTTCTTCCTATTACGTGCTCAAGTCACT
>DEZY01000181.1:0-1883 GCA_002365735.1 Actinobacteria bacterium UBA3120 | reverse complement strand
TGGTGCGAGATGCATCCACGGCAAAGCAGTTAGGTGCAATGACCGTCGCCGGTGGAATCAGTGTGTGCGCCTATGGCTACTTGGGAGTGACCCCAACCCCGATGTCCGCTGGCTTCACATTTGCCCCCGGCATCGAAGCTGCGAATACGCGTATGGCTGGAATTGAAGACCCACTGGTGGGTGAAGCGATTATCCGAGGGGCGATTTCAGCTGAACCCAATCCTGGGTTCACCCCATTTCTGGTAGATGGTGCGGGAACATTGGTCAATCTCTGGGTATCTAGCTTGACCGGAGTGACCAGCGTTAATCAACGAACTTTCTATGAAGGCCTGCCGCCGTTTCCTTATGACGAAAAGACCCTGGACTACGTCGAGTTTGCATTACGAATTGATCAAAATCTGAAGATCAACGTGTTGTCATTCCGTGGGGTTTCCGGGGATTTGGTCACCCCTTGGGCGCGCAATCAAGACCCCACCCGGGTGATATCCACGCGGGTCCCCATGCCTTCTAATGCAATGTGCGAAGAATGTAGCCTGTGAAATTCACAAAATCAGCAGCACTTATTGCAGTTGGCTCACTGGTCTTCACGTTATTTCCATTGACTGCAACGAAGCCGGCAACTGCCAAAAAGCGCACCAATTCGCAAGTGAGTTCAATCCCGGCAGCGGGTAATCCAGGCAGTGGCACGTGGGTCACGTGGGCCAGTGGGGTTGATGGAACAAGTCGCACCCGCATGGATCTACCCGAAGGTGAAGGTACCGCCCTGATGGCGGACTGGAACGGCAACGGCGTGGCAACGCCGGGTCGTTATATGGACGGTGAGTGGGCCTACACCAACTCAAGTGTTGATTCGCCACAATGGGAAAACATGGGCAGGTGGGGCGGGGAGCCAGGTGACATCCCGGTCACCGCTCTCATAGACGCTGACAAGCGCGCCGATCGCGGAATTTTTCGCAATGGAACCTGGCTGTGGCAGCTCACCTCCGGTGGTGAAGCAACCGATCAGTTCGGTCAATTGGGGGATCAACCCATTAGTGGTGACTGGGACGGCGACGGGAAAACTGATCTTGGGGTGTATCGAGCCGGTCAATTTCAGCTCCGATTCACGGGGGTAACCAAAAAACCAAAGGTGCTCGGCAAGAAAGTTATCTACCAGGGTAGCCCTGAACTTAATGCGGGGGTTGCTTTTTTCTCACTGGGTCTACCCACCGATATTGCGGTGGCCGGCGACTGGAATGCAAACGGTCGCGACACACCAGCCTTAGTTCGGGGCCGGGACTGGTTCTTCATGGGGAACCTCAAGAAAGTAAAGAAAACTTCGAAGGCAACTTTTAGCATGCCAAGTGGATCGATCCCACTGGTGGGGCAACGGGTCGGTGGGAAAGACGCATGCCCAACCCAGACCCGCGCCAGTGAGGAACGAACTCGGGGTATCGGGAAGAAAGTGCGTAAACCACTCATCCTCGAGGGCACCAGAGGGATCGAGGGCAACCGTGAGGTTCGTTCGACCTTGGAAGACGGTGTTGCCTACCTGGTGCGAAATGACCGAAAGAGCAGATTAGACGATCGTTGGAACACCACCTATTACGACCCGATCAGTACCAAGAGAACGTCCGAGGAATCAATTCGTCGCAATGCGAATGCTGCAATGTCCGCCGCAACCCTGCTCACCACTACGAAACTTAAAAATTTTGACGGGTTAAGTCGCAAGAAAGTTCAAGATTATGCAATTTGGCATATTCGCTCGATCGCATGCCAACACCAGTCGACCAGCCTGGGTGGCTGGGGCCAGACGTGGCAATCGACGCTGTGGGCGGCCACCGCGGGCCAAGCAGGATGGATGCTCTGGGGCAGGCTCAGTCAAGCCGAGCGAGGGTACGTGG
>DEZY01000069.1 GCA_002365735.1 Actinobacteria bacterium UBA3120 | reverse complement strand
ACCGCCAAGGAGCACCGCCGTCGCAATCAGTGCAGCTATCATCTGACGCTTCATCCAAGTCCTCCCTCAATCCCCCGCTTCATCGTAGGCGCAGCCCGTGGGTGGATCACGTTCGCCACATGCTGCACGAGGGATTTTGCTAGAAGTTAACCAGCGTAAAATCGATTACTTTGAGCTAAAACACCATCAGCCCGTGTTGGTCACTGTCCCGTCGGGGCAGAACGTGTTCCACCACGTGACACCGGTCAGTTTCGCAAAATTATTTATTGGGACAATTCAGATCAGTATTTTTTTGTCGAGTGCTGGTGCCCCCGTGGGGATTTGCATTGCTGGCCTTCTGATCCGTAGTCAGTAGCCTTCGGCACCCTCGTGCACGAGTAGTTTCACTTTGGTGTCGACCCCGTAGCCGTACCCTCCAACTCCGTTACTGGCAACTACCCGGTGACATGGGATCACGATCACGATTTCATTGCGCCCGCATGCGGTCCCCACCGCTCGAGCGGCACGCGAATAGCCCGAGCGTGCGGCAAGCTCACCATAAGTTTGTACAGAGCCCGGTGGGATCTGGCGCATTGCCGTGTAGACATTTACATTGAATGCTGACTTGGCATCAGGCACGTCCACACCGTCGAACGCATCAAGCGCCCCATCGTTGTACTGGGCAAATGCTTCGTGAATAGGTGAGCTTTTGCGGGCTGGGCCTTCAATATCTCTTGGGTCAAACCTGGCAGAGATGAGTTGCTGATCGCTTTCATCAAAGACAAAATAAACCAGGCCTGCTGGGGATTTAGCCGTACCGTGCCACAGGCTCACGGGTATTTAGCTCTTAATCAGCATGTCGGCGACCATGAATGCAAGTTCTAAACTTTGCTCCCGGTTCAGACGTGGATCACACGCGGTTTCATAACGCTGGGAGAGGTTAGCGTCTTCGACACCTGCAGTACCCCCGACACACTCGGTGACATCGTCGCCGGTGAGTTCGATATGAATGCCACCTGGGAACGTTCCGGCCTCCCGGTGCACAGCAAAGTAGCCTTCCACCTCAGAGACTACGTCGTCGAATAAGCGGGTTTTGTAGCCACTAGCTGATTCGCGGGTATTGCCGTGCATCGGATCACAGATCCAGACAACGGGGACACCACTTGCATCCACTTTCCCAACGATCGCGGGAAGTTTGTCTCGCACCTGATCGGCACCCATGCGCGTGATGAGTGACAGGCGGCCCGGGATGTTGTTCGGGTTCAGAACTCGTGCGGCGTCAACAATGTCTTCGGGTGCTGCCGTGGGGCCAACCTTCATGCCGATTGGGTTGGAAATTGTCGACGCGAAATGCACGTGAGCGCCATCAAGTTGACGGGTGCGCTCCCCCACCCAGAGGAAGTGGCCGGACACGTCGTACGGATTGCCTGTGCGAGAGTCGATGCGGGTCAGTGCGCGCTCGTAATCCATGGAAAGTGCTTCGTGGGCTGCATAGAACTCGACCCGCTGAAATTCGTCTGGGTCGGCGCCACATGCATGCATGAACGCGAGCGCACGATCGATATCGCGGGCCATGCGTTCGTACCGCTGGCCGGCAAGTGAGTCGCGCACGAAGTCTTGATTCCACGCATGAACTTGGCGTAAGTCAGCGAACCCGCCCATGGTGAAAGCGCGAACAAGATTGAGTGCAGATCCGGATGCGTGATAAGCCTGCAGCAGTCTTTGCGGATCAGGCCTGCGAGCACCAGCTTCAAACTCAAGTGAATTGACCGCGTCACCGAGGTAGGAAGTCATCTCGACACCGTCGCGGGTTTCAATTGTCTTGCTGCGTGGCTTGAAATACTGCCCGGCCAGCCGTCCCATTTTGACCACTGGCAGCGACGCCGCGTAAGTCAAAATCACGGACATCTGCAAGACGGTTTGAAGGCGGGCTCGGATTGAGTCGGCAGTATTAGCTTCAAAAGTTTCCGCACAGTCGCCACCGGTAAGAACGAAGGCTTCCCCGCGGCCGGCTGCAGCCAGCCGCTCAGTGAGTTGATCGCACTCGCCAGCAAAAACCAGAGGCGGCATTTTGCGCAATTGGCCGAGCGATTCCTCGAGGGCAATTGGATCCGGCCACGGTGGCTGCTGCGCCGCCGCCAAATCGGGCCACGAAAGGGTCATAGGAGCCTCCATGGGACCGCGAGTCTGCCCAGCTTGTGGGGAATTCATGCGCTCAGCGTAGGGGGTTGGCTTAGCCGAAGAACGCGGTGGCTTCGCGGTAGCGTTCAATTGGCACGGTCTTCAGGGTTCCGGTCGCCTCCTGAAGCGGCACTCGCACAATATCCGTGCCACGAAGACCCACCATTGTTCCCCACGCGCGATCTTTGACCGATTCAATTGCGTTAAGGCCAAACCTCGTTGCGAGCACTCGGTCAAATGCTGTGGGGCTGCCGCCGCGCTGCACATGGCCCAAGACCGTGGTGCGGGCCTCGTGGCCGGTGCGTGCTTCCAGCGCTCCCGCCAGCCACTCGCCGATCCCGGAGAGCTTGACGTGGCCGAATGCGTCCAAGGTGGTGTCCTTGGTGATCAAATCGCCGTCCTTGGGGAGGGCTCCTTCAGCAACACAAATAATCGGGGCGTAGTTGGTTTCAAATCGCGAGTTGACCCACCCAACCACTTCATCCAGGTCAAAAGGCACTTCCGGGATCAGGATCGCGTTCGCGCCACCGGCCATACCCGAATGCAATGCAATCCAGCCAGCGTGCCGACCCATGACTTCACAAATCAAAATGCGGTGATGTGACTCGGCGGTTGTGTGTAGTCGATCCATTGCTTCGGTCGCGATGGTCACCGCGGTATCGAACCCAAATGTGTAGTCGGTTCCGCTCAGGTCGTTATCAATTGTTTTAGGCACACCAACAACGGGGAATCCCAATTGCGTCAATGCCGTTGCAACGCCGAGAGTGTCCTCCCCACCAATGGCAATTAGTGCGTCAACTCCCAGTTCGGCCAGATGGGCGGTGATCTGCTCCACCCCGCCGTCCACCTTGATCGGGTTGGTGCGTGAGGAACCCAAGATCGTGCCACCTCGGGGCAGGATCCCGCGGACCGTGTCAATGCCGAGGTCCATGGTGAGCCCTTCGAGGGGGCCTTTCCAGCCATCTCGAAAACCCACAAACTCAAAGCCATATTCGGTGACCCCGCGGCGCACCACGGCGCGAATTACCGCGTTTAGGCCTGGGCAGTCTCCGCCGCCTGTGAGAACTCCAACGCGCATCTGCCACACCTTTCACTGTGTGGACCCCAAACATCGGGTCCTTCTCGTGGGACTTTGTCATGTAAACGCTATCACGCTGGCATTGCCGGTATTCTCAGTTCCGTGCCGAGCTCAGATCGAATTCTCACCATTGATGCGGGAACAACCGGAATCACCGCCCTACTGGTGTCCCACCTGGGATTGATTATCGCCAAGGGCTATCAGGAGTTCCCCCAGCATTTCCCGCAAGAAGGCTGGGTTGAGCACGACTTGGGTGAAATGTGGAACGCCACCCGGGAAGCCACCGCACTGGCATTGGCCGCGCACAGCGAAGAACATGGCAGCCCGGCCGAGATCATTGCGGTCGGAATAACAAATCAGCGTGAGACCGCGTGTTTTTGGGACCGAGAAACGCTGGGTTCCCCCCGGCGGGCCATTGTGTGGCAGGACCGACGCAGCGCGGGAATCTGTCAGCGGCTAATCGACACTGGGATCGAGCCCCGTGTCCGCGAGCTCACCGGGTTGCGCCTTGACCCCTACTTCACGGCAACAAAATTGATGTGGGTGAAAGAGAATGATCCGCACACTTGGGCGCAAGTTGTTTCCGGTCGGGTTGCGATCGGAACCGTGGATTCCTATTTGATCGCCCGCATGACGCGCGGACTTGAACACCTCACCGATCACACGAATGCTTCACGCACCCTGCTCTACGACCTTAATTCTGGCACTTGGAATAGTGAACTACTAGAACTTTTTGGCGTGCCCGAGGAAGCACTACCCACGATCGTTGCTTCCTATGGAACAGTTGCCCGCACCGATCCCGATGTGTTTCTCGGCCTTGATGCGCCGATCAGTGGGATCGCGGGAGACCAACAGGCCGCACTTATTGGTCATGCGGGATTTAGTGCAGATAGCGTCAAATGCACGTATGGAACTGGCTCATTTTTACTTTTACACACTGGGGAAGCGATCATCCATTCCGAGCACGGGCTGCTCACCACAGTTGCGCTGTCCCACCCGGATCAGTCTGGGCCCGACGCCTGTGCGCGTAGAGACTTTGCTCTCGAGGGCTCTATTTTCGTCACGGGTGCCGCAGTTCAGTGGCTGCGGGACGGGCTCGGAATAATTCAGGAGTCCTCAGAAGTCGAGGAGCTGGCCCGAACAGTTCCCGATTCTGGCGGGGTTGTTTTCGTACCTGCACTCACCGGCCTCGGCGCACCGGACTGGGATCCCCACGCGCGAGGACTCATCATCGGAATAAGCCGTGGGACAACCGCCGCCCATCTTGCGCGGGCAACACTTGAAGCCATTGCCCTTGAAGTCCGCGATGTAATTGATCTGATGACCCAGGAAACCGGCGCCGCACTCCCTTATCTCGCAATTGATGGCGGGGCTTCACTCAATGATTTGTTATGCCAACTTCAAGCCGATATCGCGCAGTTGCCCGTCAAAAGATCAGAACAGGTAGAAACCACCGGACTTGGTGCAGCCTTCCTGGCCGGACTCGGAACTGGATTTTGGAAAAGTACCGAAGAGATTTCGCGCTTGACCCGGATCTCTGGTGAATTCCTGCCCGAGACCAATCGTGATGATCTCTATCTGCATTGGCGCGAGGCCGTCTCCCGGTCACTCAACTGGGCGCAATGATCTGGGCGCGATGAACTCAGCGCAGTGAACTAGCAGCGTCGGCCAGCTCACCTCGAGAAATTAACTCTTTGGCCCGCGTGGCATACATGTCAACATATTCTTGACCCGACAATGTCATGAGTTCGTACATGACTTCATCTGTTACCGAACGCAACACAAATCGATCATCTTCTAATCCTTCATAACGGCTGAAGTCCAGTGGTTTCCCAATCCGGATTCCCACCCGCATCAATCGTGGTCGCAATTTTCCCGGGGGCTGAATTTCATAAGTATTGATCATGGCCACGGGAATAATCGGGGCATGTGCTTCAAGTGCCATTCGGGCAAGGCCGGTCTTACCGCGGTAAAGAATCCCGTTGGGTGAGCGTGTGCCTTCAGGATAAATCCCCAAAACATTTCCCGCGTTCAATACGCCCAGTGCTGTGTGGATCGCAGCCTCAGATGCCCGACCGCCAGAACGATCAACGGGTAACTGGCCGACGCCGCGCATGAACAACTTGGTGAGATAGCCCTTGATTCCTTTTCCCGTGAAGTAATCACTTTTGGCCAAATATGCCATCGGGCGTTTAACCGGCAGCGCCAGATAGAAAGAGTCAGAAAAGCTCAAATGATTACTCGCCAAAATCATGCCACCGGATACGGGCATATTTTCTTGGCCCTCAACCCAGGGGCGAAAAAGGACCTTGAGCCACGGGCCCAGAATGAGTGTCTTAATAATCCAGTACAGCACGCGTGAGCCCTCCTCCCGATCCGAAATGTTCCACCGAAGCCTAAGGCCAGCACCGAGGTCAAAAATCGGTGGTCCTTGGGCGCCCAATGATCATAGGCGTACGCTCGGTGATGTATCGGTAATCGCACGAATCAGGAGGTCGTAATGCCACTGGCTCACGGGGCTCAACCATGGAGTTTTGATTCACCGGGCCCAGACGCTCACATTGGCGTACTCCTGATTCACGGATTCACCGGATCCCCCGCCTCGATGACCCCCTGGGGTAAGTCGCTCAGCGCACACGGATGGTCAATTCGAGTACCACGGCTGCCCGGCCACGGCTCCCGTTGGCAAGACATGAACCTCACCACATGGGAAGACTGGTACGCCGAAGTGGAACGAAATTTGAGTGAACTACAAGCCACGTGCGATCAAGTATTCATTTGTGGACTATCCATGGGTGGTTCACTGGCCCTTCGGCTCGCCCAACAGCACGGTGACGAAATTTCCGGACTCGTGTTAGTCAACCCGGCTGTTCACTCCGAACGCCCTGACCGGCACCTACTACCGATTGTCTCCAAGTTTGTTAAAGCATTCCCAGGAATTTCCAACGATATTGCCAAACCAGGACAAGACGAAGTGGCCTACGCAAAAATCCCCCTTAAAGCAGCCCACTCACTTGCGCAGTTGTGGAAAAACATCAAAGCTGACATCGCAAACGTGACCCAGCCCGTACTACTGTTTCGTAGCTTGACTGACCACGTTGTTGAAGCATCCAATGCGCAATGGATCCTTGACCATATTTCCAGCACCGACAAGAAAGAAGTGCTCCTTGAAAATTCCTTCCACGTTGCCACTCTCGATTACGACGCCACAATCATTGAAACCATGAGCGCCGACTTCATTAAAAGTCACGTCAGGGTCGAGCCGGATCTCACGCCATGACAATTACCCCACCGGACCCAGAAGATGCTCAGGAACCTGAAGGAAAGGACGCGGCCTGGGAATCAATCGTTGCCGATCTCAGTGGGCAAATTGATTTGGGACCCCACTTCCGCAGTGATCCGACCCCACAAGAGCTCCTACCCCAACCCGACCACATTGACGAGTACTTTGACCAGGGATACGAGCCTCCCGAAGCACCGCCGCTTCGGGTTCCCACCGATGCAATTGCCCGCTTCGCGTGGGCCGGGGCTCTCGGTGGCCCAATAGTGATGCTGCTGGGTTACCTCCTCGGCCTTGGTGGCGTTATTTCAACCGCGGGTTTGGTCGCCACAATCGGAGGATTCGCTTTCTTGATTTCGCGCCGAGACGAACACATTCCACCCGGCGAAGACTTCGGCGATGGCGCTGTCGTCTAATTTTCCGAAAAGAATTTGACGCGGGCAAGATCTGCCGCACCCACAATTCCGGCCTTATTTCCCAACTCGGCAACCCGAATTTCGGGAATCGGCCGGTACTGCTTACCAATTATTCGGTCGGCGAGAGATGCTCGAGCACTGGGTAAAAAGAATTCGCTGGCTTCACTCGCTCCACCACCGATCACAAATATTTGCGGATCCAGAATCGCACTCAGACTGGCCAGTCCCCGGCCAAGCCACTCCCCGAGTTGATCCAAGACCTCAATTGCCACCGGATCACCTAACTGCGCGGCATGAGTTACGTGTTCGCCTTGGATCCCTTCTGGGGTTCCGTCACCCAGGGACAACAGCACCTGGGCATCAAAAAGTCTTTCTGTTGCCATGGCACGTGCATCGCGCACCATGGCATTGCCGCTTGCATACTGCTCCCAGCAACCCTTACGCCCACAGCCGCACAGACGCCCGTTCGCGACAGCACCCATATGACCGACTTCACCGGCTGCCCCATGTGAACCACGAAAGAGTTCACCGCCGAGCACGACACCCCCACCAATCCCGGTGCCGATCGTCACTGCAACAACGTCGTCGAAGCCTTTTCCCCCGCCAAAGCGGGCTTCGCCCCAGGCTGCGGCATTTCCATCATTTTCAACAAGTACGGGCAGGCCGGTTGATTTTTCTAAAAGTGTTGCCACCGGGACGTCGGCCCACTGCAGATTGGGTGCATATAACACTGTTGTGCTGCCCGCATCAACCGGACCCGCCACCCCAACGCCGATTCCCACGATTTCTTCGTCCACCTGGGAAATCGTTTCAGCGATTACCTGGGCGACAACTTCTAAGATACTGGACGCATCCGAGCGCGGAGTCTTCTTCCGCACCTTCGCCAAGATTTCACCCTGGTCATTCACGATCCCAGCCAAAATCTTCGTGCCACCGATGTCTACCCCGACGCTGATTCCCACAGACGCAACCATATCGGCGGCAAAACCGCGAACCTCACCTATGAGCGAATAACTGGAAGCCACCTAATTTCATCTGTGAGTGCTTTCCCACCGGCGCCATCGAGCAGGCCATTTGCGACTCTGACGCCTCCCAATTCAGATCCCATCAAGCCAGATCCCATCAAGCCAGATCCACTGAGGCCAATTCCACTCAATAGTGCGAGCAACGGGGCGATATCCAGTCCGGCCATTTCGCTCGGCATCAAATCAGTAATCGATTCAGGTGCCCCCACGGAAATCAGCCAACTGCCCAGATCGGTGACCGGTGCCTCTTCTTTGCCGGGCTCACTCATGATCGTGGCCACTCGCTTTCATCGACAGTAAAATCAAGCGCCAACCTATTTTTAGACAATCGCACGACCCCGGGTTCCATGCGAGAACATGCGGCCGGCAGCTCGACAAAACGCCGCACGCCACTAAGTTCAAGCACAAGATGGTTGCGCATAAGCCCCACGGCTAAATCCATGTTTCCCACACCTTTCCATTTCACCTCAAAAGAGAAGATGGAAGGCTCGCGCTCAACCAGCGTCCCGGTGTCCTTCAATACTTTCATCGATTCGTATTGTGATTTCCATTTATTGGAAAGCGGTTTACGAGCAGATGTTGGCCACGCCCTTTGCAATTGGCGGGCATCACAGCCAACGCCGACAAGGCCAAGTTGGGTCAGTGATCTAAACAACGCTTTGGGGCTTGGTCGATATTCGGCAAAATTCAATTGAAGTTGCGCCCCACGTACCCGAATCAGCGCCCGGTCAATCATGCCCATCAAATCCAGCAGGTGAACTCGTCCCTCATTTTTGCCCAGGCCGCACCAGATGGCGAATTCTTCCGAATCGATTTGGCTTAGAACCAGGTGAATGGATTCAAGGTCACTCACCGCTTGCGCCAGCTGGTTCACAGATGCGAAATCAACTTGCGTCTGATCGGAGAGAAGTGAAAACACGCCCCGAGAAAGGTTCAGGCCATCGAGCAGACCCCGTGTGGGAGTGAAGAATCCAAATGGCGCAGACAGTGAATGGATCAAATGCGCTAATGCGTCCGGGATCGACCCTGCGACGCTTTCTGGTTCAACACCACACGTGATGCGAAGGTCAGAGTGCACTTCCGCTGCCCGATTCCACCCGTGCCTTAAGGCCCTTTAATGCTGTATCCACAATAACTTTTTCGGCTTTGCGTTTGAGCATCCCGATCATGGGGATCTTCACGTCCACCTGCAGTCGGTAGTGAACAGTGGTGGTTCCATTGCCGCTGTCAGTCAATTCATATTCGCCGTCCATCGCGGTGAGCATTTCAGCCGTGGTCAAGGTCCAGGTAACTTTCCTGTTCCCGTCCCAGTCGTATTCCAATTCGTAAGTGTCTTTAATCGGACCCGATGCGAGGGAAAAGCGAGCATCGGCCGGGCGATCATCATCTTCGTATTTACTCAGAATCGTGACTGCCGTAATTCCATCACTCCATTGCGGGTAGGCGGGCAAGTCCGCTATTACGTCCATGATCTGTGCGGGGGTTGCGCTGATGGAAATACTAGATTCGGTCTGCTCAGCCATAGGGTCACGGTACTCCACCCACTTGGACGAGCGCACCGAGATGAGATTCCTTGCTTTTACACGTCAATCGTGAACGGGATCTTGCGGCTGTGGAAATGGCCGACATTGATGCACTCAGTTGCCCCGATCCGCATCCGGGAGCGTTGTGGTTGGTGCACGTGGCCAAAAAAGTGGTACCTCGGAGAAAATTTCTCGATATAGCTGGTGATCGCCGCGGAGCCAATTTCGAATCTTCGCGCCACCGTGTCGTAGTTGAGTAATGGATTAAGTGGTGGAATATGTGTGAAAAGAATGTCCACCGGACCCATGCCAAAAAGTTTCTCGGCATAATCCTCTGGCTCTAGTTCATAAGGGGTCCGCATTGGGCTTTTTAGCCCGCCGCCCAAAAACCCCCACTTTTGGCCATTCATCTGGATTACTTCAGCATCGAGTACTCGATGCTGCGGGCGAAGGTAGGTGGGCCATAGAGCCGGGACGTCCACATTGCCGTACGTCAACAACGCAGGCGTTGGGATCGCCGCAAACATCACTTCATATTGCTCACAAACTTTCTCCTGCAGCACGCGCCACCGTTCCTTTTGGTCGGTTACCCCAATCCCACGCCAGGCATTAGCGCTGAACTCACGGGCTTCATCAAAACGATTGGCTGTGCGCAGCGAAATATATGTTTTCGCGTAGTCCACGCCGAATAATTGCGCATAAATGCCCTCCTCTGGTTCGTCGTAATCCAAGAAAAGGATCAGATCCCCCAAGCAAATGAACACATCGCAATCTTGTGCGGCACTTTTTATTGCCTGGGTCGCCCCATGGACGTCGCTGACAATGTTTAACCGCACGCACGCCCCCTAGTCATAGGAGCTCTCAAGTGAGTCCTTGAGACCCCAGATCGTCCGTTTCCACGCGAGCACGTGCCGCTCGCGCAGCTTGTGTACTTCGCGCTGCTCGCGAACAGAATTCGTGGCCGCGCGAGGCACAATTTCGCTTCCGGCTCGAGTGGGGGTGGCCCGCAGGTAGTAGTGCACAATCGTGGCGGCTGGCCCAGAAGTGTGTGACGCGAGGGGTTCCAACCAAATCTCGCTGGACCCCACCAAGGAGCCGCTCACAGTCCAACGCAACCCCTTATTTCCGCGATCTGAGTAGACCTCGAGCATCAGATCGGGCCACCACCGCCGCCACGTCGAGGAGTCGCCCACCACCGCGAGCACCGAGGCGGCCGGTGCGTAGATCACCGTGTCGTCAGCAATATCTATTACACAATGATCAAAGGCCGCATTCATTGATGTTGCCTATTTATGTCCGCTCGCTGCTTACCGCCCACCGGCCAAGGATAACCCAAAACTGAATCGCCACATCCGTAGCGCCGTCGACTGAATTAGCGTAGTTTAGCGACCAGATTCACAGACCAGACGTGATTTCTGCCACTGGCCCGAGGAAAGGAAAATCCACATGTTGACCGAATTTACCGTTGAGGCGATGGTTCCCGCACCGACAACCGGAAACCTCACCGACCATGTGCTGGAAAATGCGCACAGCAATCCGAGCAAAGTAGTCTTTTCGGTTCCCCGTGGTGATGCTTGGGTGGGAATCACGACCGCTGAATTCCTCGAACAGGTCCAAGGTGTAGCCAAGGGCATGATTGCCCAGGGAGTGCAAGCGGGTGAGCGGGTGGGGGTTATGTCCCGAACCCGCTTCGAGTGGACTTTGGTCGACTACGGCATTTGGTACGCCGGTTGCATTGGCGTCCCCATCTATGAAACTTCATCGGCCGAGCAGGTCCAATGGATCCTTAACGACTCTGGTGCGGTCGCCCTTTTCTGCGAACGCCAGGCCAATAAAGCCGTCTTTGACGAGGTGGCGGCGGATGCACCGGCGGTTACCCGGGTCTGGGTCTTTGACGAAAAGTGCATTGATGCACTCATCACCGAGGGTGCGAACGTCAGCGACGAAGAGCTTGAGTCTCGCCGAGCAAGCCTTAACCCTGACTCGATTGCCACAATTATTTACACCTCCGGCACCACCGGCCGTCCTAAAGGCTGCATGCTGACCCACAAGAATTTCATGTTTGAAGTGGATAATGTTGTCGAAGGCCTCATGGACGTTTTCCGTGCGGAAAACTCTTCCACACTGCTTTTCTTGCCGATCGCGCATGTTTTTGGTCGCACAATTCAACTCGGATGCGTGCGCGCTCAGGTGCGCATGGGTTACGCCCCGGATGTGAAAGAGCTACTCCCCCTGCTGGGATCTTTCCAGCCCACCTTCGTTCTTTCTGTCCCACGCGTATTTGAAAAAATATTTAACTCTTCCCAGCAAAAAGCAATTGCTGGCGGCAAAGGAAATATTTTTGATAGCGCATCCAAGGTCGCGATCCAATACAGCGAGGCACTCGACGACGGCGGGGCTGGCCTTGGCCTCAAACTCAAGCATG
>DEZY01000186.1 GCA_002365735.1 Actinobacteria bacterium UBA3120 | reverse complement strand
GCGAGATCGATTGTTGCTGGGATTCCAAAGAGTTGGGGGACGTCGGGGCAGGGGGTGATCACCTCGGCCAGCACAGTTTCCCCCATTAGCACGTCGTAGATACCGGGTGTGCCTTCAGGGTGGTCGATCCCTAGTGCGGTCGTAGCGTTTCCTTGTGGGTCCAGGTCAATTACCAGGACGGTTTTACCTGCTTGGGCCATCGCTGCAGCGATATTGACCGTTGTGGTGGTTTTTCCTACCCCGCCTTTTTGATTTGCGATGGTGATGATTCGGGTCATGTGGGCCACCCTAAACCGACTTTCGTTCCGATTTGCTCGGCTTCAATGGTCAATGTTTCCCGTGAAACATCGATTGGCCAGCCAAGGCCAGAGGACTCATCTGCGGTTTTTGATTGCTGTGGCACCCCCCTATTGTGTCCCATTTGACTAATTGATTCCACGCCGGGCTCGCACCACGGTTGTCGTGGGTTCCACAACCCCCGCCCCACAAGTCAGCACCTCGATCTTCGTGATCCCGTACTGGGTTAACGCGTGCGCTGGAACCTCAGCTATTTCCTTCTGGGCACTTAATCCTTTGAAAGCAATCAGGTCCCCCACTGGTTTCAATAGTGGCATGGTCCATCCAAGTAGGCGTTCCATGGGGGCCACTGCGCGGGCGGTAACAATATCAACCCCCGCCCAGGTGGGTGTCGCTACAACTTTCTCAGCTCTCGCCCGAAGAACGGTGACCCGCTCACTCAGCCCGAGGTCAATCACTGCCTCGGTGAGAAAAGTAGCCCTGCGTAAGAGTGGTTCAATCAGAACTATCGAAAGATCGGGCCGGACAATTGCCCAGACCAAGCCGGGGAGTCCGGCGCCTGAACCCACATCCGCCACGAGGGCGTGTGCTGGAATTAACGGTAACGCCGGGTCAGCGACGACCGCACAGTTGAGGATATGCCGATCCCATAAACGAGGCATCTCTCGTGGACCCATCAGTCCACGCTCGAGGCCAGGCCCCGCTAAAATTTCCTGGAAACGCTCCAACTGCTCCACGGCTGGACTTAGCCAAGGAGTAATCTCCCCGGATGTTTCACGGGAAACCATGCGTTAAGAAACTCGGATGACCACGCGGCGATTGGGCTCATCGCCTTCGGATTCACTGGATAATCCAGCGGTGGCCACAATGTCATGGACAACTTTACGCTCGTACGGATTCATGGGGGCCATGTGTACTGGCGCTGAGGTTCGTTGCGCTTGGGCACAGGCTGTCTTCGCCGACTCCTCAAGCACCTCTTTTTGCTTGACCCGATAACCAGCAATATCGAGCATTAGCCGTGAGCGCTCACCGGTCTCTCGTGCTGCGGCAAGCCGGGAGAGTTCCTGTAGTGACTGTAGGACTTCGCCGTCCGCACCCACGAGATAGGAGAGTTCGCCTTTTTCTCCTTCAACAATCGAGACTCGGGCCCGGCTACTGTCGACCTCAATCTCGATATCGCCATCGAGGTCGCAAATATCTAATAGGCCTTCCAGGTAGTCGGCCGCCACATCGCCCTCTTGATCAAGTTGCTTTGCATTGGTAGCGCTCACTTCACTCATAACACGTACTCACTCTCTAAATTAATTAAGTTAGTCACACAGCCGAAAATTCGGCTCACAGGTTATTTCTTCTTTTTGTTTGGGCTTCTCTTACTCTTTGAGCTGCGTTTAGGCTGGACCCGTTCCGGGGTTACCGACACTATGTCGGTAACTTCCGTCTCGACCACGACCCCACCTTTACGGGCTATCTTTGCCGCCTTGCGGGCTTCTTGGGCGTCAAATGCTGGGGTTCCTGGTTGGGGATTGTTGCGAATAACCCAGAACTGTTGTCCCATGGTCCACAAGTTCGTGGTGAACCAGTAAATCAATACACCGATTGGGAAATTGACGCCACCGACCGCGAACACAATCGGGAACACGTACAGCAGGATTTTTTGCTGGCGCACCATGGGATTCCCCGGTGCAGTGTTTTTCACAATTAACTGACGTTGGGTTAAGAACGTGGTCGAGCTCATCAGGATGATTAAAATAAATGCAAGTACCCGCGTTGATGTTGGATTGAATCCGTCAATAGCAACTTCATCGGCACCTAGAAAAGTTCCATAGAGGGGCACACCAAAAATTGACGCGTCGTGCGCATTTTGTAACAACGGTGCGTATTGATCCCAGTTGAAAACTCCCTCTGGCCGCAACATTGCGATACCTTGCAACACACTGAAAAGTGCGAAAAATATGGGCGCTTGTAACAGGATTGGTAAACATGACGCCAGAGGATTTGTACCAGTTTCCTTGTACAGCTTCATCATTTCTTGGGACTGACGCTCTTTATCCCCAGCGTATTTCTTCTGAATCTCTTTCATCTGAGGCTGAATAATTTGCAGATTTCGCTGCGCCTTAATCTGTTTAACAAAGAGCGGAATGAGAGCTATTCGAATCACAATTACGAGCCCGACAATGGACAGTGCCCAGGTCCAACCACTGGTCGGATCTATGAAGTTGCTCAGTAGTTGGTGAAACTGGACCAGGACCCAGCTGACCCCGGTACGCAGCCAATCAAGAATGAACATGTTCTCCGTTCGCACTTATTCGTGGTTGACCATCCGGATAAATATCCGATAACCAGCGACCTTTTTCGGGCACTGGGTTTAAGCCACCATTATTCCAAGGGTTGCACCGTATTAGACGAACCGTGGCTAAGGCTAAGCCCTTGGCGGATCCGTGATCACGGATGCTCCCAAATGCGTACGCCGAGCAACTTGGATAAAACCGGCAACTCGCTGGTAAAAGCGGTGAGATCGCAATCTGGTAGCCCTTGATCAGAGCCAGAAAGACC
>DEZY01000111.1 GCA_002365735.1 Actinobacteria bacterium UBA3120 | reverse complement strand
TCACCGCCAGCGAGCACCATGCAGAGAACTCGTGGGTCGCGTGCCATGAGTGGAGCCTACGGGCTCACCGGTGATGAGCGCACGGGTTCAACTAAAGACTCCACCCTGCTCCTTCGCCGTTCACCTGCCTAGGCTTGATCCGTGCGAATCGCTTTATTGACTAAAGAATGGCCACCGCAGATTTACGGCGGTGCCGGAGCCCATGTTCAATACCTGGTACCCGCCCTGACCGCGCAGATCACTGTTGATGTGCACGCCTTCGGAACCAGCTACACCGATGCTCACGCTCACGCCACACCCGAATTCCTAGAAGGTGCCAATCCTGTGCTCGAAACCCTCGGGGTAAACCTCGACATGGTGCGCTCCATTTCCCAATCAAAAATAGATCTGGTCCACTCCCACACCTGGTATTCCAATTTTGCTGGGCAAAGTGCAGCGCTGCTGCAGGGAATTCCACTCGTGGTCACTGCCCACTCACTTGAACCGCTGCGTCCGTGGAAAGAAGAGCAACTTGGGGGTGGCTACCGCATCTCCTCGTGGATTGAAAAAAGTGCCTACGAAGGTGCCGCAGCAATTATCGCCGTTTCGCGGGGTATGAAAGCAGATGTTCTCACATGTTATCCGAATATTTCACCGGAAAATGTTCACGTAATTCATAACGGGATCGACACAGATATTTATCGACCCGATCCATCATTTAGTGCAATAGATAAATACAACATTGATTCCCAAAAACCATACTCGCTTTTTGTTGGTCGAATTACCCGACAAAAGGGTCTTTCCCATCTACTGGAAGCCGCAAAGAACTTTGACCCCCAGATTCAAGTTGTGTTGTGCGCTTCGGCACCCGATACCCCAGAGATTGCCGCCGAGGTTGATCAACTCGTGGCCGACTTGAGGGCATTGCGTGGCCAGGAAAATATTATCTGGATCAAAGAGCAAGTCCCCCGAGATGAACTCATCCAATTACTCACCCACGCAAGTGTTTTCACCTGCCCCTCTATCTACGAGCCCCAGGGAATTGTGAATCTTGAGGCGATGGCTTGTGAGACGGCCGTCGTGGCAAGTGACGTCGGCGGGATCCCTGAGGTAGTGATAGATGGAGTTACCGGCGTACTCGTGCATTACGACCAACATGAACCACATGAATTTGAAAAAAGTTTTGCCGAGCAGGTGAATCGAGTCGCGGCAGATGCCAACCTTCAGCATCACTTTGGAATAGAAGGGCGCAAACGGGCGATTGGCCATTTTGCTTGGGACGCAATCGCCGAGTCAACAATTAATCTGTATCGGTCAGTGCTCCGTTGAGTGACATTGTTGAACCGATACCTGGAGTACCACTGGCTAAATCCCCGCACCCATTTACCGGGTACGCCCTCTATCTCACTGCCGCACTTCTTTTTGCCCTGAGTGGGTCTGTTTCCAAGGCCATTTTGCTTACCGGAATTGACCCCGCGCGGCTGTCCCAACTGCGAGTCACGGGCGCATTCTTGGTCTTACTCCTCTTTGTCGCGATTAGGCACCCACGGGCACTTCGTGTTTCTTTGAAAGAAATTCCGATCTTGCTTGCCTACGGAATTCTTGGCGTTGCCATGACGCAGTATCTGTTCTTTGTCGCACTCACCTACCTGCCGGTGAGTGTCGCTCTACTGATTGAGTTCACCGCACCGGTCATGATCGCCTTATGGTTCCGTTTTGTCTGGAAGGAACCCACTAAACGCACGGTCTGGATCGCCCTTGCCATGGCAACCACCGGTCTCGCACTTGTTGCCCAAGTGTGGCTCGGTTTTGCATTAAATGCCATAGGTGTGATCGCGGCACTCTTTGCCGCAGTCGCACTATCAACCTTTTACATCTTGGGTGATCGACAAATGCGGATTGAAAAACCGCGTGATCCAGTCTCTTTGACCATGTGGGGGTTCGCCGCCGCATCGCTGATGTGGGCCCTCACCCAACCTTGGTGGTCTTTCCCGTGGGATGCACTCTCCGGAACCACACAACTCGAGGGCAGCATCAACCTCTCATTTTCCATCTGGTTCCTGGTCTTCTGGATGATCCTGTTTGGAACCGTCATTACATTTTCACTCGTCTTGACCTCGATGAAACATCTTCGCGCTTCCCAGGCTTCCACCGTTGGTCTTAGTGAACCACTATTCGCCACCATCATTGCTTGGGCGCTACTCGGCGAATCTCTCACCCCAATCCAGATCCTGGGCGGGACCCTGATCATTGTTGGCGTCTTCATTGCAGAGCGGGCGCGTCTCACGACCTGAATTGATGTGGACCGGGCAAAAGTATTCGATGGGCTGCCATAATGAATGAGTGAAACAAATGAAGGTTCTGATTGTTGGCGCCGGGCTAGGCGGCCTGCGAACCGCCGAGGCGCTACGGTCCAACGGCTTTTCCGGTGAGATAGTCATTGTGGGAGATGAAACCCACCAGCCATACAACCGCCCGCCCCTGTCAAAGCAAGCATTGAACTCGGGACTGTCCCACGAAGACCTCAAATTCCGGCAACGCGATTCAGTGGCAGACGTATCTTGGGTACTGGGTAGCGCTGCCGTGAAATTGGATCTCGCAGATCAAAAAGTAGTACTCGCTAATGGGACTAGCCACGCCTTCGACGCGCTCGTGATTTCCACGGGAATCCGACCACGCCTACTACCCATACCTGGTCCGACACAGGGCCTATTCACTTTGCGCACTCTTAACGATGCACAGTCACTCAAAGCAGCACTTCAGCCAGGGGTCAATGTAGTAATCCTGGGCAGTGGATTTATCGGCTGTGAGCTTGCCGCAACCGCCACCATATTGGGCGCCAATGTTCACGTGGTCTCACTTGACACCGAACCAATGATTGTGCCCATGGGCGCCAACCTTGGTGCTGCAATGCGAAAGCGACATGAGACAAAGGGCGTCACTTTCCATTTGGGTCATACGGTAGAAAAATTCAACGGCGATCAACACATTGAAAGTGTGACTTTGGACTCCGGCGAGGTAATCACAGCGAGTGTTGTTGTTGAAGCAATTGGCTCAGTGCCCAATACTGAATGGTTGAGCGGAAATGGCCTCAATCTTGATGACGGGGTCCTCGTCGATTCCAATATGCGTGCGCTCGGAGCGCACATCCCCATCTATGCAGTCGGCGACACTTCACACCATCCCAATAAGTTTTATGGAGATCAGACCAGGCGTATTGAGCATTGGAATATGCCTACTGAAACGGGAAAGCGTGCCGGAGCTGCCCTTGCGGCCGAACTTGCAGGACGCGATCTACCCACAGATGAATTCTTTGCCCTTCCCGCCTTTTGGTCCGATCAATACGAGTATCAGTTGCAGTCTTATGGTCTGCCGGGGGCCGGGATCAGTCACCGGGTTGCCAGCGGTGCACTTGATGGTGCGTGCATTGTCGAATACTTCGATGAAGCCGGCGTACTGTGCGGTGTAATTGGAATCGACACGGTCAAAGAACTTATGCCCTACCGCAAGCAATTCATGGAAATGAAATAGCGCGTGAGTTCACTTTCGCTTGGACCAG